>JBBIVC010000323.1:0-2795 GCA_037439905.1 Thermoflexus sp. | reverse complement strand
GCGAGGCCACGGACCAGGTCCGTGTCGCAGATGTCGCCGTGGACCATGGTCAGCCGGGGGTGGCCGGAAACATCGGCGAGGTTCGCGGGGTTCGAGGCGTAGGTCAGCTTGTCGAGGTTCGTCACCTGCCAGCCATCTTCCAGGAGGCCGCGGACCACATGACTGCCGATGAACCCACACCCCCCGGTGACCAGCGCTCTCATTCGGCGGCCTCGAAGCGGGAGTGGTCGCCGAGTGTGAGGCGGGAGCCTGCCGGCGCCCCGGTCACGACGGCAAACCGGCCGATCATGGAGTCGCGAACGCCGGGGCAGTCGCGGATGGTGGACTGCTCCATGACGATGGTGTTGGTGATCGAGGCGCTCGAGATATCGCAATCGTCACCGATGGCGGCATAGGGCCCGATGCAACTCTCGCGGATGCGGACGCGCGACCCGATGACGACGGGACCTCGAATGGTGCAGCCCGTGAGCGCCGCACCAGGGCCGACGCGGACCATGCCGTCGATGGCACAGGCATCGGTGACGGCCGACGGATCGATCGAGCCGTCGAATGTGTCGAGCACGGTGCGGTTCGCGGCGAGGATGTCCTCCATCTTGCCCGTGTCGATCCAGTCAGCGGCTGTCACCGAGGTATCGACGCGGAGGCCCATGGCAAGGAGGCCGTTGATGGTGTCGGCGATTTCAAGCTCGCCGCGGGCACTGGGGCGTTGCCCATCGATCACGTCGAAGACTGGCGGACGGAAGGCGTAGACGCCGATGACGGCGAGCTCGGACGGCGGGCGCGCCGGCTTTTCGACCACGCGCACCAGGCGTTCACCATCGAGGACGGCCACGCCGAACGCGCGCGGATCGGCGACCTGCTTGAGGATGACCGAAGCGGCGGCGGGTGACTCGCCGAATGACGCGACGAAGGGATCGATGCCGCCCACGAGCACGTTGTCACCCAGGTAGAGCACAAACCCATCATCGCCGACGAATTCGCGGCACAGGCCGGCAGCGTGGGCGATGCCGAGCGGGGCGGGCTGGCGGATGTAGGTAAAGCGGGCGCCAAACTGGCTGCCATCGCCCATCGCCGCGCGTATCTGCGCCTCGGTATCGCCGACCACCATCGCGATTTCGGAGATCCCGGCCTGGACAAGCTGGCGGACGGGGAAGTGGAGCACTGGCGTATTGGCCACCGGCACGAGCTGCTTTGCGCCGGAATAGGTGAACGGGCGCAGGCGGCTGCCGACCCCTCCCGCGAGGACGATGCCCTTCATGAGGCGGGATTATAGGCTGGCGCTTCTCTAGGATCGCCGGGTGGCCGAGCGAGCGATCCGGGTCCTGCTCAACGTCTCCTCCCTGCCGGAGCGGCCAGCCGGGGCGGGGATCTACGCGATTCAGCTGGCCCGGGCGCTTTCGGGCCTGCCGGGTGTGGAGGTGATTGCCGCCGCGCCGCGACCGCTCCCCGGGGTGGAATGGCTGGAGGTGCCGGCGGGGGGCCCGTACCGCCGATTCGCCTGGGAGCTCCGCTCGCTGGGCACGGCACTCGCCCGGTGCGGGGCGGATGTGTACCACGGGACCCACTTCTACACACCACGAAGGTCGACGGTGCCGCGGGTGGCCACGCTGCACGATCTGACCTTCTTTCGCCTGCCCCGGCGCTACGGGCTTGCCCATCGGCAGTACTACCGGGCGATTGCCCGCACGGCGCGCAGTGCCGAACGCCTGATCGTCCCCTCCCGCGCCGTGGCAGGCGATGCCGTGCGCTACCTGGGCGCGGCGCCAGAGCGTATCCGCGTGATCCCGGAGGCTCCACGGGAGGGCCTGGGCCCTGCCACTGACGCCGAAGTCCTGGCGATGCGCGCCCGGTTGGGACTGGAACAGCCGTACCTCCTGTGCCTGGGCACCGCTGAACCGGGCAAGCGGGCGGTTGACGCGATCCGGGCGCTGCCAGCGATCCATGAGCGCCACCCGGGGACCCTGCTCGCACTCGCCGGGAACCCGGGCAAGCTCACCGGCGCGCTCGAGCGCGAGGCGTCCCGCCTGGGGGTGGAGGGGGAGGTCCGCTTCCTGGGGTACGTGCCAGATGGCGACCTGGCGCCGCTGCTGACCGGCGCCGAGGCGCTGGTGTTCCCTTCGCTCTTCGAGGGATTTGGGCTGCCGCCTCTTGAAGCGATGGCCTGCGGGACGCCGGTCATCGCAACGCGGGCGCCGGCAATGGATGAGGTACTTTCGGGCGCGGCGGTCCTGGTGCCGGCGCGCGACCCGGAGGCTATCGCCCGGGAGGCCTCCGCGATCCTCAGCGACCCTGCGTGGCGCCGCGAGCTTTCCGCGAGGTCGCTTGCGTGGGCTGCGCGGTTTTCGTGGAGACGCGCCGCCGAAGTGACCGTGGCGGTGTACCGGGAGCTCGTGCGTTGACGCCCGGGATCGTCATCGTGACTTTCCATTGCCGGGAGCTTGCCCTTGGCTGCCTCGACTCGATTGCGCGGCAGGCGCCGGAGTGCCTCGCAGCAACCGTGGTGGTGGAGAACGATTCGCGGGATGGGACGGCCGAGGCCATCCGTGCGGCGTTCCCGGCGGTCCGGGTCATCCAGAATCAGCGCAATGTGGGGTTCGCGGCCGCGGTAAACCAGGGCCTGGCGGCATTGCCCGGACATCGGGTCGTTTGCCTCCTGAACCCGGACAGCGTGCTCCTCGACGGGAACCTGGTGGGCGCTGCCCGCTACCTGGACGAGCACCCGGGGATCGGGGTGATGGGCTGCCGGATCGTGAACGAGGACGGGTCGCTGCAGCCAAGCGCCCGCGCCTTTCCAT
>JBBIVC010000322.1:0-2808 GCA_037439905.1 Thermoflexus sp. | reverse complement strand
GGTGGTAAATTGCTGTATGTCACCTGCTCGGTCTTTCCGGAGGAGAACGAGGCGGAAGCCGAGCGGGCCGATGCCCCAGGCAGCGAGAGCCCCCACCAGGGCAACGTGCCAGTCGCGCGCTCCGAAGGGCCGAAGGTAGAGCGCCCCGATCGTCGCCAGGAAGACGATTGCGAGCGCGGCAGTCTGCACACGCGCATTGTTGGGCCGGCTGCGGTACGCGCCATGTGCCGGCTGGTTGCGAATTCCGCCCGGTGGCCGCAACCTCCGGAGGCAACACTCACTCTGGAGCACCCATGGGTTACCGCGCCATCGTTGTCGACAAGCAGGGCGAAGAGTTCTCGGTCGCTGTCCGCGAGCTTGCGGAGAGCGACCTCCCTCCCGGCGAGGTCACGATCAAGGTCGAGTGGAGTTCGATCAACTACAAGGACGGCCTCGCGCTCACCCCGGCCGGGCGAGTCATCCGCAGCTATCCGATGGTGCCGGGCGTCGACCTCGCCGGGACGGTGCTCGATTCGAAGGACCCGCGGTTCTCGCCGGGCGACGCGGTGGTCGTCACGGGGTATGACGTCGGCGTGGCGCACCCGGGCGGGTTCGCTGAGATGGCCCGGGTGCCGGCGGACTGGGTGATGCCCCTGCCGCAGGGCATGACCACGAAGGAAGCGATGGCGCTGGGCACGGCCGGGATGACGGCAGCGATGTCGGTGATGGCCCTGGAACACCATGGGCTACGGAAAGAGCAGGGGCCGGTGATCGTCACGGGGTCGACGGGCGGTGTAGGGAGCACTGCTGTCAGCATGCTCGCGCAGCTCGGGTACACGGTGGCGGCCAGCACCGGAAAGGCGAGCGAGCACGCGTTCCTGCGCGAACTGGGGGCGTCGGAGATCCTCTCGCGCGAGGACGTGAGCGCGGAAAGCAATCGCCCGCTGGAGAGCGAACGGTGGGCCGGCGCGGTCGACCCGGTGGGCGGCGGCACCACGGCGTACCTGATCCGGACGATGAAGTATGGCGGGGCGATTGCCCTCAACGGGCTGACGGGCGGGGGAATCCTGAATACGACGGTCTACCCGTTCATCCTGCGTGGCGTGTGCCTGCTCGGCATCGATTCGGTGTTCTGCCCGATGGCGAAGCGGGTTGAGATCTGGAACCGGCTGGCAAGCGACCTTCGGCCGCGCGGCCTGATGGAGTCCATCGCCGTGGAGACTGACCTGGACGGTGTGCGGGCCGTTTGCGCCGACATCCTCGCCGGGAAGGTGCGGGGCAGGACGCTGGTGAGGCTGGGCTGACCTGTGACGGATGACCTGAACCCGGACCGGTACCACATCGAGCACGCCTCAGCGCGCGGCTTCCGGCAGGCCTTCGTGCGGGAGGGCGCCGGCGGGACGCCGCTGCTCCTGGTGCACGGTTGGCCGGAGACGAAGCGGATCTGGTGGAGGAACATCGGCGTGCTCGCCGCGGCCGGGTTCGAGGTGATCGCGCCGGACCTCCGGGGATTCGGCGATTCGGAACCCGGGCCGGACGGATTCCATGACGTCGCCTCCCACGCGCAGGACCTGCATGCGCTCGTCCACGACCACCTGGGGCACGAGCGGATCATCGCGGCGGCGGGCGATCTCGGCGGGCCGGTGATCCAGGACCTGTCGCTTCGCTACCCGGGATTCATCGAGCGGATGGTGCTGTTCAACTCTCCGCTCCCGTACGACGCGGAGAGGATGGCCGGCATGCGGACGCGGCCTCCGCGGGAGGCGTCGGACTATTTCGTCCGGCAGGGACGTGAGCCCGATGCCCTGGCCGCCGAACTCGCGACGCCCGGGGAACGCCGGCGGTACATCGCCACGTTCTACACCTCGCGGTTCTGGGCGCACCCGGGGGCATTCGAACCGGCGGCCGTCGACTTCATGACCGAGCCCTTCGCGGACGGCGCGAAGCTGCGGGCGAGCTTCGGACCATACGAGAGCACCTTCAACGAGGCCGCGCGCTCCGGGCCATCGGCGATGGCAGCCCCGAACCCCACGCCGACGATGATCCTGTTCGGGCCCAGCGACCACGTGCTCTACCCGGACTTCGACCGGATGGCGGCGGCCGTCTTTCCGAACCATGTCGGGCCGTTTCTCCTGCGGGACTGCGGGCACTTCGTCCAGTGGGAAGCGGCGCACGCGCTCAACAGCGCCATCATCGCCTGGTGCGGCTGAGACCCGCGCCGGTCACACGTCCTTTGGGCGGGCCTCGCGGGCTTCGCGCAGGGTTCGCTCGCTCGCAGTCTCCCTGCGTGGGTTCTCCGCCTGACGCCGGCGCTTCGCCGCGGCTTTCGTCTCCGGGCGTTCGGGGGCAGGCGCCGCCTCGCGGGAGACCCGGGCATCGATGCGAGCCGCGGCGGCCGCGGCCTTCTCTTCGATGGCGGATGCACCGACGGCAACGGGGCCGGCCGGGGCCCCGGCCGGGGGAATGGGTGCGGTTGCCACGGGCTTGCGCCGCGAACGCGGGCCGATAGCCACACCATCGACTTCGATGGCTGTGGGCGCGCGGTGCGCGGCGCCGGGGCGGATGGCCGCCGCTCCATCGACGGGCAGGGTGCCCGCGGCCTGGAGGATGGGGCGCAGGTACTGGCCGGTGTAGCTCTCCGCGACCAGGGCTACCTCTTCGGGCGTGCCTGACGCGACGACCTGGCCACCCCGGTCGCCTCCAAGTGGCCCGAGGTCGATGACGTGATCGGCCGCCTTGATGACATCCAGGTGGTGCTCGATGACGAGGACGGTATTGCCAGCATCGGCCAGGCGTTGGAGCACGTTCAGCAGGTGGGCGACATCCTGG
>JBBIVC010000321.1:0-2820 GCA_037439905.1 Thermoflexus sp. | reverse complement strand
CTGTAGCGCCGCTCCCGTGGGCGAAGTCACCAGCCCGATCCGCAGCGGAAATCGCGGCAGCGGCCGCTTGCGCGCGGTGTCGAACAACCCCTCGGATTCGAGGCGCAGCCGGAGCTCCTCGAACTTCGCCGCCATGATTCCCACGCCCTCGGGCCGGACGAAATCGCAGACGAACTGCAGCTCCCCCCGTTGCGGGTACACGGTGATGCGCCCGTGCGCGAGCACCCGCTCGCCATCCTTCAGCTGGAACCCCGGCATGTTGTCGCGGAACAGTACCGTGCGCAGGGCGGCGCCTGGATCCTTCAACGAAAAGTAGCGGTGCCCCAGCTGCGAACGGCTGTAATTCGAAACCTCGCCCTGCACCCAGAGGTCGCTGAAGAACTCGTTCGCTTCCAGCACCTCTCGCAGGAACGACACGACAGCAGAGACGGAAAGCGCTGAGGGTGTGGCCATCGGAGGGGACAGGATAGCGGTACCGGCGCCCTTACGCAGTTGCCGCGAGCCCCGGGCGGCGCAGGTGCCCCTTACTGCACCCGCTCGATGTACGCCCCGGTGTCCGTATTCACACGGATCTTCGTGCCCTCCTCGATGAACAGCGGGACCTGGACCACCAGGCCGGTTTCGAGGGTCGCCGGCTTCGTCCCGCCGGTCGCTGTGTCGCCCTTGAAGCCCGGGTCGGTCTGCGTGACCGTGAGCTCGACCGTGATCGGAAGCTCGATGCCGATCACCTCGTCGCCGTAGAGCACCACCTCGCAGGTGTCGTTTTCCTTCAGGTACTTGTTGGCATCGCCGACCTTCTCCGCGCTCACGGGGATCTGCTCGAAGGTCTCGGTGTTCATGAAGTAGTAGAACTGGTCGTCGCTGTAGAGGTACTGCATCTCGCGCCGTTCAACGCGGGCGCGGTTGAACTTCGTCCCCGCCTGGAAGGTCTGCTCGATGATGGCGCCGCTGCGCACATCCCGGAACTTGATGCGGACTTGGGCCGAGCCGCGGCCCATCTTGATGTGGCTGTAGTCCATGATCGAATAGAGCTTTCCATCGAGTTCGATGGTCGCCCCCTTCTTCAGTTCGCCGGTTGATATCACGAGTCAAACTCCTGCGGGTGTCAGTTTGTGCGCGTGGCTCAGCACACGCGGCCGGCCGTTTTCCAGGACCACGACGTCTTCAATCCGCACGCCGCCCCAGCCGGGCAGATAGATCCCGGGCTCAATGGTAAACACCATCCCCTCTTCCAGCACATCCTCCGATGACATACCGAGATACGGGTCTTCGTGTACCTCCAGGCCCACCCCGTGCCCCAGGCCGTGCCCGAAGCGTTCGCCGTACCCCGCCCGTTCGATGACCGACTGCGCCAGCATGTGCGCGTCCGCTGCCCTCATCCCTGTCTCGATGCCTTCGATTGCGGCCTGCTGCGCCTCGTACACGATGCGGTAAATCTCGTGGAACTTCTCGTCCGGGCGTCCAAGCACAACCGTTCTGGTCAGGTCGCTGCAGTACCCCCCGAATTTCGCCCCCATGTCGATGACAATCGGGCGCCCCGCCCCCAGCTGCTCGCGCCGCGGGCTGGCGTGCGGCATCGCGCCCCAGGGGCCGCCCGCAACGATGGTTGGAAACGAAATATCTTCACCACCGGCTGCCCGCACGTTCGCCGCGAAGAACTCGGCCGCTTCTGCTTCGCTCATGTCCGGTGCAAGGGCGCCCTCGAGCCGCTCAAATGCGGCATCTGCTACCGCGATCGCCTGCTGGAGCAGCCCGAGCTCCTCGGCGTCCTTCTGGCGGCGCAGCTTCTCGACGATGCCGCTCGCCGGCACGAGCTCTGGCCGATCCGCCTGGGGCGCCTGTTCGAAATACTCCAGCATCGCCAGGTATCCCGCATACGTGACATCCCGGGTCGAAACGCCCAGGCGCATTCCCCCGAGACCAGCTTCACCGGCCAGCCGGCGGAACCACTCCTTCCGGCTGCCGAGGGCATGAAAGACCTCGAACCCCCGCGGCGCGCATTCACGCTCCGCCTGCTCGATGTAGCGGAAGTCGGCGGCCAGGATGGCGCGATCCCGGGTAACCAACACAAGCCCCGTCGACCCCGTGAACCCGCTCAGGTAGCGGCGGTTCGCTGCCCCCAGCGCCTCTTCGCCAGGCGCCGATACCAGCAGCGCATCCAGGTTGCGCTCCTGGAGCTCGATGCGGACACGGGTGAGTCGGTCGGTCATGGCGGCTCCCGCCGGCCTCACGCCCCGGCCAGCGCCTCCAGGTGGTCCAGGAGGAGGTTGGTCGCGACAGTGTAGCCAGCCCTCCCGAGCCCGGTCACCTGCCCGAGGCAAACTGGCGCGATGAGCGACCGATGGCGGAATCCTTCGCGCGCGTGCGTGTTCGAGATGTGGACCTCCACCACGGGCAACTCGATGGCCTCGATGGCGTCGCGTAGCGCCACCGAGGTGTGCGTGTAGGCGCCGGCATTGATGACCACGCCATCCGCGAGCTTGCGGTACTCATGGAGGAAGTCGATGAGCGAGCCCTCGTGGTTGCTCTGGTAGCAAAGCACCGCGGCCCCCCGGGCGCCTGCCGCCGCCGCCACGTCAGCCTCGATGTCGAGCAGCGTGGTCGTGCCGTACACGGCGGGGTTCCGTTCGCCCAGCAGGTTCAGGTTCGGGCCATGCACAAGCAGAAGGTTCACGGGTGGATTGTCGATTGGCGATCGCACATTGTCGATCGTCCCTCCCGGCTCAGGCCGGGCGCGACCGCCGTCGCCGTGGGCCTTCGAGCGCCTGTTCCGCCACCTTCTCCCATGCCGCCGCGCTCACCTGCGCCTGCCGTGCCTGC
>JBBIVC010000320.1:0-2843 GCA_037439905.1 Thermoflexus sp. | reverse complement strand
CTACGACAACCCCAAACAGCTCGGCGCCGACCGGATCATCGATGCCGTCGCGGCGAGCAGGCTCTATGGCACGCCCGTCATCATCGTTGACTTCGGCACCGCCACCGTCTTCGATGCCGTCAACGAACAGGGCGACTACCTGGGCGGCGCAATCGCCCCGGGCATCGGCATCGCCAGCGAGGCCCTCTTCAGCCGCGCCGCCATGCTCTACCGCGTCCAGCTCGAACGGCCCCCGGTCGCCATCGGCAAGAACACCATCCACGCCATGCAATCCGGCATCCTCTTCGGCTACGTCGGCCTTGTCGAAGGGCTTGTCGCGCGCTTCAAGGCCGAGCTCGGCGGCAACCCGAAGGTCGTCGCCACCGGCGGCCTTTCCTCCCTCATCGCCTCCGAAACCGATTGCATCGACATCGTCAACGGCGACCTTACCCTCATCGGCCTCCGCCTCATCTACGAACTCAACGCCGAAGGGCACTGAGACCCCATGCAAGATTCCCCGGCCCGCAATCCCGATTTCCCTCTCGCCGGGCGTCACGTCGTCCTCGGCGTCACCGGCTCCATCTCCTGCTATAAAGCCGCCGATCTCGCCAGCAAGCTCCGCCAGGCGGGGGCCGGGGTCGAAGTCGTGATGACCCCGGCCGCCACCAATTTCATCGCCCCTCTCACGTTCCAATCCCTCACCGGGCGCGAAGTCGTCGTCGACATGTTCAGCACAGCCGAGGCTGAGGCCCACGTCGAGGTCGCCCGCCGCGCCGATGCCTACGTCATCGCGCCGGCCACCGCCGATTGCATCGCCAGCCTTGCTCACGGCAACGCCGGCGATATGGTCACGCTCACCGCCCTGGCCACCACCGCCCCCATCCTCTTGGCGCCCGCCATGGACAACCAGATGTGGGAGCACCCCGCCACCCAGGACAACATCGCCACCCTGCGCGAGCGCGGCGTCGAGGTCGTCGGACCGGTGCTCGGGCGCCTCGCCACAGGGCGCACCGGCCTCGGGCGCCTCGCCGAGCCTCCGCAAATCGTGGGTGCCCTGCGAACCCTCCTCGGCCAGCGCACTGGCGACCTCCGCGGCCGCCACATCGTCGTTAGCGCCGGCCCCACCCACGAACCCATCGACCCCGTCCGTTACGTGGGCAATCGCTCCACCGGCAAGATGGGCTTCGCCATCGCCGAGGCCGCCCGCGACCGTGGGGCGCGCGTTACCCTTGTCGCTGGCCCGGTCGCCCTCGAATCGCCCTGGGGCATCCACCGCATCGATGTCGCCACGGTCGAACAGATGCTCGTCGCGCTCGAACAGGCCACCGCCGATTCCGACGCCATCATCATGGCCGCCGCCCCCGCCGACTTCCGCCCGGCCGCCCCCGCCAGCCATAAGCTGAAAAAGACCGAGGGCGATGGCGCCCTCAACGTCGAGCTGGTCCAGAATCCCGACATTATCGCGACAATCCCGGGCGGAGGCGTCCGTGTCGGCTTCGCCGCCGAAACACGCAACCTCCGCGAGTACGCGCAGCAGAAGATCCCGGCCAAGCGCCTCGACTTCATCGTCGCCAACGACGTGAGCGCCGCCGGCTCAGGCTTCGGCACCGAAACCAACGAGGTCATCATCTTCCACAGCGACGGCCGCACCGAGGAACTCCCGCTCATGAGCAAGTACGCTGTCGGCCACGCCATCCTCGACCGCGTCCTCGAACGCCTGGCATAACCGGCCCGCCCCAACTAACCCCGGCCCGGCGAGCCCCGGCCGTGAGAGAGGGCCCACGCCCGCCGGTCCTACCATCGCGACTCAATCGCAGGGCCGGTCGCGCGAACGGCCAGCGGCCGGCGCCTAGATGTCCAGGTTCTTCACCTGGCTCGCGTTCGCCTGGATGAACCGGCGCCGGTGACTCACTTCATCGCCCATGAGCTCGTAGAAGAGCTGGTCGGCCGCGCCCGCATCGTGCACCGTCACCTGGAGCAGCATCCGCGCGTCCGGCTTCATGGTCGTCTCCCAGAGCTGCTCCGCGTTCATCTCGCCAAGACCCTTGAAGCGCTGCACGTTCAGGTTCGCGCGCTTGCTCTGCTTGCGGTACTCCTCCAGCTCGGCATCGTTGTAGAAGTACCGCACATCCTTGCCCGAGGCCGCCCGGTAGAGCGGCGGCTGCGCGATGTACAGGTACCCGCCTTCGATGAGCTCCGGCATGTTCCGGAAGAAGAACGTCAGCAGCAGCGTCCGGATGTGTGCCCCGTCGACGTCGGCGTCCGTCATGATGATGACCTTGTGGTAGCGCAGCCGCGTCACGTCGAACGTCTCGCGGATGCCGGTCCCCAGCGCCGAGATCACCAGCCGGATCGCCTCGTGGCCCAGCATCTTGTCGGGCCGTGCCTTTTCCACGTTCAGGATCTTGCCGAAAAGCGGCAGGATCGCCTGGTACTTCCGGTCACGCCCCTGCTTGGCCGAACCGCCCGCCGAGTCGCCCTCGACGATGAACAGCTCCGATTCCTCCGGGTCGCGGCTCGAACAGTCGGCCAGCTTGCCCGGGAGCGTCCCGCTCTCCAGCGCGCTCTTGCGCTGCACCAGGTCGCGCGCCTTCCGCGCCGCCTCGCGCGCCCGGCTCGCCACCAGGCACTTCTCGATGATCCTCTTCGCGTCCGAGGGGTTCTCCTCCAGGTACTGCGCCAGCGCCTCGCCGACCACGGTCTGCACCTGCCCGGCGACCTCCGGGTTGCCCAGCCGCGTCTTCGTCTGACCCTCGAACTGCGGCTCCGGCAGCTTCACCGAGATGACGGCAGCGAGCCCTTCGCGCACGTCCTCGCCCTCGAGGTTGTCCTCCTTCTCCTTCAGAAGGCTCATCTGGCGCGCG
>JBBIVC010000319.1:0-2885 GCA_037439905.1 Thermoflexus sp. | reverse complement strand
CGCTGCTACGGGCGCCTTCGCAAGATAGCGCACATCAGAAGGACGTATCAACGCACCGAAAGGTTCCCGCCGGCTCTACTCTTGACGGGCCGTCCCGGCCCTCCGCCGGACACCGTGGCCCAACGGCCGCTACGGTTGATGAACCGTGGTCAGGGGAACAAGGCCCGGAGTCGATGGTTCCCCGAGTCTGCAACCAGGATGAGGCCCCTCCAGGACACTAGCCCTGCCGGGTTCGAGAACTCCGCCAGGCTGGAAGGCCCGTCGCGGTAACCCTGCCTTCCGCTTCCGAATGCCGTGACAAGCGTTCCGTCGCCGTTGTAGATGCGAATGACGTGACTTGATGTGTCCCCGACAGCCACGAGCCCTCCAGGGATCGCTGTCACGCCGGCGAGGTAGCCCAGTCCATCACGGGCCACGGTCACGAGGCTGCCGTCCGGCGTAATCCGGCGAAGAAGGCGATTGGACTGGTCGGCGATCCAGAGTCCGCCTTGCTCGTCCAGGGCGATCTGCTGAACGTGCCCGAGGGTCGCTTTCAACCTGGGGCCGTCCGCGCTGCCAATCTCGCCGGTCCCAGCATACGTCTCGACGATGCCGGTATCCCGGATCACCCGAATCCGTAGATTGTCGGTATCTGCGACGAACACGTTCCCTTCCGCATCGACCGCAATACCCTTCGGGAGGTTGAATCGCGCCGCGGCTGCTGGCCCATCAGCGAACCCCCCCCGGCCCAAACCCGACGGGCCCGTCCCGGCGAGCGTGGTCACCGTTCCGTCCGATTCGATGACTCTGATCCGGTGATTCCCAGTATCAGCAACAATGACGCGGCCCGCGCGGTCGACGGCGATGGCTGTTGGCCCGTTGAATTCCGCTTCGGTCCCTCGCCCGTCCTTGAGTCCCGGTTGCCCGGACCCGGCGAGGGTGACGACGTTCCCACCTGGGGAAACCTTTCGGATAACGTGGTTGCCAAAGTCGGCGACGAAGATGTTGCCTTCGGCATCAGCGGCGAGCCCCGTCGGCTCGCTGAAACGTGCTTCGAGAGCGGGCCCGTCGCGCAGCGCTCCATCTCCAACCACAGCATTGCCAGAGCCCGCCCAGGTCTCGACCCTTGGCATCTCCTCGGGCGCCGGATCTGCCTGCTCAGACCCGCAGCCCACCAGTACGGCCATCAGCGCACTGCCCACAACCAACTGGTGGAGTGCCCCTCCCCAGCCAGGGCGTCGCCTCCGTGGGTTTCCCGCTCGCTTCGTATCGTGCACAACTGGGGTCTGCATCCCTACCTCCACCCTCATCCAGGGTGAGTTGGCCCCCATCGCTTGCGGGGAGCACGCTGCCTCCGCATCCGTAGCCACTACTGATCTTTCCGCTCAACGAGCAATCCAAGAGCCACCCTGCCCGCCTCCCGGCGGTTTGCCACACCCAGCTTCGCCACCAGGTGCGCAACGTGCGTTTCCGCCGTCCGCCGGCTAATGCAGAGCGCCTCCGCGATCTCTTCATTGCTCAGTTGGAGCGCGAGTAATCGCAATACCTCGCGCTCACGTTCGGTGAGGCCTTCCATCGCTACCGTCTCCTCCTTCGCCCTCCCGCTCGGGGGGGGGGCCGCTGCTACGGGCGCCTTCGCAAGATAGCCCACATCAAGAAGACGCATCAACGCGCGGGAGAGTTCCCGGCCTTGTGCCGCTGGTGCGCCATCACACGGCCCCGGGCATCCCGGTCCGGCGGTCCACTACGCTCCGCCGCGCAGCACCGCCACAAGGTCTGCTTTGGACATCCCGAGCGCGGTGAAGAACATTGGGCCCAGTTCCCCGGAGTGCACCACGCCGTCAGCCAGGGTGAGCGTGTCGATCTCGCCGCCACCCGCCTGCGCCACCAGCCGCGCGGTGTAGCTCAGCGCAGCGCGCGCCGCCGAACCAAACATGACGTCCTGGGTCAGCTGCTCTTCTCCACTCCCCTGGCTGGCCAGGACTGCCGCCTCGATGGCCGCCTCGCCGGGCACTCCCGGGAACCCCACCATGCCGAGGACCTTCAGGCACCCCGCAAGCAGGTGTTCGGGCGCCACGATCGCGACGTTGGTGCGCCAGCAGTAGTTCTCGGCCTCCTGCAACGCCCTGCCCGCATCCGCCGTGAGCGTGATTTGCTCGCTCACACCCCACGCTCCAGTGGCCGGCCCTCCCCACTCGGCGCGATATCCAGTACCTCGAGCTCCACCCCGTCACCCCGCCAGTCGCGTTGCAGCGAATAGACGATGTCCACTTCGCGATCGAGCTCCGCTTCGGCCTGCCGGAAGGCGATCCCGCGCCACGTCACCGGGCCGTCGCGCACCATCAGCCGCAGGTGCGATTGGTCCGAGCCCACCGGCTTTGCGTCGCGCAGTTCGACGCCGCGACTGAGGAGCACCGGCTTCCGGTTCCCCTGGCCGCATGGCTCGAACCGCATCAGGCCCTTCACCTCGATCCCGCTCAGGTCCGCAAGCGAAGCCTCCGCATCGATCTCAATGAGCCTCCGTGGGGGCTCCCAGCCCAGCTGCTCGGCTGCCGTGTTGATGAGCCGGTCGCGGAGCAAATCCAGGTTTTCGTTGCGCACGGTGAACCCGGCTGCCGCGCGGTGCCCGCCATGCCGCACCAGCAGGGCTTTCTCCTTGCGGATCGCGCCGACGATGTCGAAGCCGGGCACACTCCGCGCGCTTGCGCGGCTCTCCTCGGGCCCCTTCGAAAGCACGATCGCCGGCCGGTTCCGCCGCTCCGCGAGCCGCGAGGCCACCAGCCCCACGATGCCCGGCGAGATGTGCTCGCTCGCCACCATGATGAGCGGGTCGTCGCTCGCGCCGAGCGTCTCCTCCGCGATGGCCATCGCTTCCTCGGTCTGCCGCTGCCGTTCGCGGTTGAGCG
>JBBIVC010000318.1:0-2888 GCA_037439905.1 Thermoflexus sp. | reverse complement strand
CAGATGACGAGCGGAAGGAGGGCTTTTGGTGGTTTGCGCTTGCTCATGGGGCCAATCCTACCGCCTCCGTGCCCCGCGCCGGGCATCCCGGGCACTGTCAACGCAATTCGACGTTATCGAGCAGGCGCGTGTTCCCGAACTTCACGACCAGCGAGAGGAGGGCCGGGCGAGTCACCTGGCCGTCGATCTCCTCGAGCGTGACGTCGTCGGCCAGGGAGACGTATTCGATGGCTGCCAGGGGTTCGGTCTCGATCCGTTTGCGGACGGCGGCCCGCAGGGCTTCGGCGTCGCGCGTCCCGGCTTCCCAGAGCTCCCGGGCATGGTCCAGGGCTTGCTTCAGGATCGGCGCGGCGGCGCGCTGTCCCGGTGTGAGGTAGACGTTGCGTGAGCTCATGGCGAGGCCATCGGGCTCGCGGACGATGTCGCAGGGGACGATCTCGACGCCGAGGTCCAGGTCGCGGGTCATCCGCTGGATGACGCGAAGTTGCTGGGCATCCTTGCGGCCGAAGTAGGCGCGATCGGGGGAGCTGGCGTTGAAGAGCTTGAGGACGACGGTGGCGACACCGCGGAAGTGGCCCGGCCGCGAAGCGCCTTCGAGGGGCCGGGTCACATCCTCGACGGTGACGTAGGTCTGGTAGCCGGGCGGGTACATCTCGGCCGCCGAAGGGAGGTAGACGGCGTTGACCCCGGCGTCGCGGAGGAGGTTGAGGTCGCGCACTTCATCGCGCGGGTACCTTTCGAAGTCCTCGTTCGGGCCGAACTGCGTTGGATTGACGAAGATGGAGACGACGACGTGCAGGTTCTCGCGGCGGGCGCGGTGGACGAGCTCGAGGTGACCATCGTGGAGGTAGCCCATGGTGGGGACGAGACCAAGGCTCCCGGGGTGGGAAGCGCGCCAGCGGCGCATGGCCGCGGGGGTCGTGAGGATGGCCGGCGCTGGCTTGAGTGGTGGGTCGGGGGTGATCACGATGTAGTCCGAATCGGACGGTGCATGGGCCATCTGTTCTCCCGCCTCCTGCGGGGGAGCGGCGGCGCGGCTCGTGTGCGCCGCCGCCGGAGTGACACCTGACGGTTAGCCGACCTGGGCGAGCTCGGCCATGGTTGATTCGTCCATTTCGAAGCTGTGCTCGGCGGTGGGGAATGCCGCGGACTCGACTTCGCTGATGTAGGCGCGGACGGCTTCGCGGATGGTTTCGCCGACGACGGCGTAGCGCTTGGCGTGGCGGAGCGTGCGCTGGTCGTCGTAGATGCCGAGGAGGTCGTGGAAGACCTGGACCTGGGCATCGCAGTGGGGGCCGGCTCCGATACCGATGGTGGGGATGGTGATGCGCTCGGTCACCATGCGCGCCAGGGGCGCCGGGATGGTTTCGAGGACGATAGCGAAGGCGCCGGCCTCTTCGAGGGCGCGGGCGTCGTTCAGGAGCTTTGCCGCCGCGGCGGGCGTCTTGCCCTGGACCTTGTGGCCACCGAACTGGTTGACGGATTGGGGCGTGAGGCCAAGGTGGCCCATCACGGGGATGCCAGATTCGACCATGCGGCGGACGAGCGGCGCGACGTGGCTGCCACCTTCGAGCTTGACGGCCGTGGCGCCGCCTTCCTTCAGCAGGCGCCCGGCGTTCCGCATCGCTTCGTTCGGGTCGGCCTGGTAGCTCATGAAGGGCATATCGGCGACGACGATGGCCTTTTCGGTGGCGCGCACGACGGCGCGGGTGTGGTAGACGACATCGTCCATGGTCACGGGGACCGTGGAGTCGTAGCCGAGGACGACGCTGCCGAGGGAGTCGCCCACGAGGATGATGGGGATGCCGGCCTGTTCGACAAGGCGGGCGGATGGGTAGTCGTAGGCGGTGATCATCGCGAAGCGATGGCCCTGTGCCTTCCATTCCTTGAGCTTGTGAATCGAGATGCGTCCCACTGTCCCATGCCCTCCGGTTTGCTAGTGGGCGGCGACCGCTTCTCGCGGGTTGTGGGAGAAGCCATCGCCGTAACTGGTGCGCTTGATGCGGTTGAAGGCATCGACATAGACCATGCGGGGCGCGAGTTCGCGGGCCTCGGCATCGGTCAGTTGCTGGTAGGCGATGATGATGACGATATCGCCGCGGTGGACCAGGTGGGCGGCGGCGCCGTTGATGCAGACTTCGCCCGAGCCGCGTTCGCCCTTGATGGCGTAGGTCTCGAGGCGTGCGCCGTTAGTGACATCGACAACGTGGACTTTTTCGTACGGAAGGATCCCGGCCGCATCCATGAGGTCCGGGTCCAGGGTGATGGAGCCCTCGTAGTCGAGGTTTGCCTGGGTGACGGTGGCGCGGTGGATCTTGCCACTCATCATGGTTCGCACGACTGCTTCCCCCTCTGCCCCCGGGACGGAACGAAAACCCCGCTCGGGAGGAGCGGGGCACACAAGGGGTGAACGGGGTGGGCGCCAATACGCCCGTGCCTGCTCAACGGCCTTGTCCGTACCGGCCACTCCGGGTCCAGGCGGACGACGTTTCGCGCGAGGGTATCAAGCTCGCCTTCCCGAGGGATAGACGGCACCTTGATCCTAGACTTCCTGCGGAGGCTGTCAATCCGTTTGGTGCGCTCCAGGCGATCGGAGGAGTATTTCGCCGGGGCGTGTGAGCTTATTCGACCGTCACGGTGCCGCGCATGGTATCGGGGTGGACAGAACAGCTGACGGCATACGTGCCGGCAGCCGGGAAGGTGACGGTGTAGGCGCCCTCTTTCACGGGGTTGCCGCTCGAATAGCCCAGGCCTTCGATGACGACATCGTGGTAGCTATCGCCCGACCAGGCCCAGGTGACGGAGCCACCGGGTGCAATCGCGACCTTCGCGGGCGCCCAGAAGAAGCGGGCCGAACCGGTCACACCGACAGTGGCGGTGGATGGGTT
>JBBIVC010000317.1:0-2910 GCA_037439905.1 Thermoflexus sp. | reverse complement strand
ACTCCCCGGTTCTTCTACCTGTACCTGTTCCTTGCCTGGCAGCGGCGGGCCCCGGGACCGGAGCGTGACCGATACGTCACGTGCGAGGAGGTCCGGCGGCTGCCCTACTGGGAGAAGAACCGCGTGGAGAGCGTGGGCAAGCAGGTCTGGCGGCACGTGGCCGCGATGACCCGCCGGGGCCGGAATGCCATCGAGGGGTTGAAGGCCAGCACCGGCCCGTACCGCCTGGGCCTTCCTCCGAGGGCGATCACCTTCGATGCGCCGGCGGCCGAGGTCCGCCAGGTCCTCGACGTGCCAGAACTGAAGCCGGGAGTCGCGCCGACATCGCAGATCTTCCGGTTCGTGGAGGCAACGTACGAGGGGCGGGAGGCATTCGACAACGGAATGCTCGATGACGCACGGGCGGCGTATGGAAGAGCGCTGGATGCTGCCGAAACACCCGAACAACAGGCCATGGCGATGCAGCACCTGGGCCGCGTCCTGGAGCGGCAGGGGCGATACGCGGAGGCGCGCCGCGTGCTGGCCCGGGCCCTCAGGATGCACCACCGGCGCCCGATGCCGGAGCAGACCACGCGGGCGCGAACACACCTCTTCCTCGGCTGGCTCGAGTACCGGCAGGCGCGCCATGGCCGGGCACAGGCCCACTACCACCGGGCCTTCGATATCGCACGGGGTGTCCGGGATGACTGGCTGCTTGGCAACCTTCACAACGCCATGGGCCTGCTGGAGAAGCGGGGGGATGCACTCACCGAGGCACTGGCGAGGTTCCGCACGGCGCTCGATTACTGGTGCCGGGCAGATTACGCGTACGGCATCGCGGCGGCCTACGCGAACATCGGGAGCACGTACCTCCGGGAGGCTGAACTTCTGGCGGCCGGCCGGCTCGGAGTGGCGGCTCAGGCGCGGTACCGCCTGGCCGCGGAATGGCTCGAGCGGTGCGTGGAGTTCAGCGCGAGGGCGCGGCTGGGCAACGACACCAGCGACGCGGAGATTGGACTGGCGCAGGTCTACCTGGCGCTCGGCCAGGGGACACGCGCCTGGGACATGGCCAACCTCGCCCGGGAGCGAGCCGAGAGAGCTGGCAATGCGTTGGATCTGGCCGAGGCCCTCTTCGTTCTGGGCCGCCTCGCCGCCTCGAGGGGTGACGGGGAGTTGGCCCGGAACCTCTGCCGTGAGGCGGCCGCCTGCTTCGAGCGGATCGGCCACCCCGCCCGGGCCGGGGCGATCCGGCGGGACTGGCTCGACCCGCCCCGTTGAGCCGCTGACCACCTACTGGTCTTTCCTGCCGGCCTGGGCTATACTGCCGCCGGGTTCGCAGGGAAGTGCTGAGGAGGCCCGATGACAGGCCAGGTCCCCCGGGGCCCCGCGTCATGGCTGCTGTCCCATCCCGATTCCCTTCTGCTCAAGCAAAGGCCAGCCCCTTCGAGGTTCAGCCATGACGCGTCACCCAGGCCCGACGCGCACCAGGACGAGCCGGCGGGCATCCTTCCAAGAGCTGGAAGGCGATGAGCGCTGGGATGTCGCGTTTGCCCGCTCTCAGGGCGCTCTTGAGCGCCCGCCCAACGAAGCGCTGGAGGAGTACCGGGCAGGCCGGACGGAGCCACTCGGATCCCGATGCACTTCGATCTCGACGGCGCCGCGCCGCTTCGGGCCCGTGGGGAGCCGATAGCGCGCGTTGTGGCGTAATGGAAGGGAGCTGTTCCCATGGCTGGGACAGTTCGCGGCCGGATTCGGAAGGGAGCGATCGAGCCGGACGAGCGGGTGGCGCTCCCGGATGGCACCAAGGTCACGGTGACGATCGTTCGTGTCTCCGCCGAGGAGCCGGGCGATCCGTTCGAGCGGGCTGCGGGCGGCTGGAAGGGCTTGATCGACGCCGACGCGCTCATCAGGAACATCTACAGCGATCGCCTGATCTCGACGCGCCCGGAACCCCGCCTATGAGCCTGCGCTACTTGGGCGATACCGATTGGGCTGTCCACTTCCTGGCCGGGCAGCCAGCCGTAACGCACCAGCTTCGAGAGCTAAGGCCCCAAGGAGTTGGTCTCTCGGTCATATCGCTCGCGGAGCTCTATGAAGGTGTCTTCCACTCGCGCGATCCCCACGAGAGCCAGGTACGGCTCGACGATTGGCTGGAGGCGGTGACAGTCCTCGGCGTTGACGAGGATACCTGCAAGCTCTTTGGTCGTCAGCGTGGACGCCTGCGCGGCACGGGAACGCTGATCGGCGATTTCGACCTTCTCATCGGCGTGACCGCCCTGCAGCACGACTTGACGCTCATGACGAATAACCGCCGTCACTTCGAGAGGATCGAAGGGCTCCGCTTGGAGTCTCTGTAGGTCCATCCGCTATGCATGGCCGCATCAAGTGATCGGGCCCGTGGGTGGCCGATAACGCCCGTTATGGAAAGCCCGGCGTGATCGTGTGTTCTGCCGGAGGGCAGCCGTGGTCCCTGTGCAGAAGGGCTGAATAGTCAAGACGCTTGGCGCCTGGCCGGTTTCCGTCGAAGACCCGCCTTCGACGCATTGCCGCGGCCGGCGTTCGACAGGGCCCTAACCTGGTGTGGCTTCTGGGCTCCGTGATGGCCCGGATGCCGGGAGGGGGGGCGCTGTCGAAAGCCGGGCTCACCCGGATCATGGAGACATCGGCTGTCGCTCGGTGAAACGCCGGGAGGCGGCTCGATCCGTCGAGTGCGGGCGCGTGGTCGGTCGGTGGATACGCGCTGCGAAGACCACCCCGGCGGGACCCCCCGATGTCGGGGGGCCTGCTGGGCCCATGGCGACGGGGCGCCCCGGGAGCGATGCGGGCGCGAGATTCGATCACCGGACCTGGTGCGTGGTCGGGCCCGACCGGTTGCGCTGCCCGCAGGACCATGAGCTTCTGCACCTCGGCCCGGTGGCGAGCGTTGGGCTT
>JBBIVC010000316.1:0-2924 GCA_037439905.1 Thermoflexus sp. | reverse complement strand
GTTCCTCCTGGTGCAGAAGCGGCCGTGAAGGTTCCCGCCGCGCTACTCCTTCTCGTCGCGGCAGCGATGCTCGCGCTCTCGCAGCCCCAGGTGTCTTCAGCGCATGCCGCCTTGCGCAGTTCCGACCCGGGTGCGAACGCGTTCCTTCAGCGTCCCCCCGCGCGGGTCACGTTGCAGTTCACCGAACCGATCGACGCCCGGTCGAGTTCCATCCAGCTCCTGGATGCCCGCGGACAGGTCATCGAGACGCCACCGGCCAGCGTTTCGGGGGTGACCATGCAGGTGGAGCTCCCCCCGATCGGTCCCGGAATTTACAACGTGCTGTGGAGCAACGTCTCGCGCATCGATGGCCACGCGATCCGGGGCTCGTTCCCGTTCACAGTGCTCAACCCGGATGGATCGGCGCCCGACGTGGTGAACACTTTCGCCGGGATCGCCGCGGGAAACGTCGAGACTCCCCGGGCCGACGGGATCGCCGTGCGAGCGCTGTCGTTGCTCGGCCTGGCGATGGTCGCGGCCGGCGCGCTGGTATCCCTGCTCTGGGCCGAAGCGCCTGCAACGGTCAGGCGCGCCCTGGCTCGTACCGCGGCCGCGGGCGTGGTGGTGCTCGGCATCGCCACTCTCCTGAACCTCGCCGTCATCCGCGAGGCCTACCGCGGCATCCCGGCTCGCGAGCTGCTGTTCGAAACGCAGAGCGGGGGTTACTGGCTCGCCAGGTTCGGCCTGGTGTCCGTCATGGGCGTCCTCGCGGCGAACGCGGCCCGGCTCTCCCGCCGCGTCGCCGCCGCGCTGGTGGTGACCGTCGCCCTCTACCTGTGGGCCTTCACGGCGACGAGCCACGCCGCTGCGGTGCCCGGCAGCGCCTGGGCGCGCGGAATCGACTTTCTCCACGGCATGGCCGCGCTGGGCTGGATTGGCGCGGTCCTGGGCCTGGCGGTCGCGCTCCGGGTGGGGCGCCGCGAGGACCGTTGGCGGACGTTGATGGGGCGATTTTCACTCCTGGCCTCGTGCATGGTGTTCATCCTGCTCGCCACGGGATCCCTGGGGGCTTTCGTCCAGGTCGATTCCGGGGCCAAGCTCGTCGACACGCGCTATGGCGTCACGCTGCTGGCAAAGCTGGGGCTGATGGTTCCCCTGCTCGGCGTTGCCGCCTACAACGCCCGCCGGGGCAAGGCGCGGCTCGCCACCGGCCGGCCTGGCGAACTGCGGCGCTTTCGCTACCTGGTCGTGGCCGAGGTTGGCCTCGGCCTGGGCGTATTCCTGGCTGCATCGGCCCTCACGCAGACCACCGCTTCGCGGTCGATCACGCTCGACCCCGACCGGAAGCCGTTTGACCAGCAGGCAACGTTCGCGGACTTGCGGATCCGGCTGGCAATCGATCCCAACCAGACCGGGCTCAACACCTATCGCATCGAACTTGCCGATGCCGCAGGTGCTCCGGTGGCAGCCGAGCGCGTGCGCCTCACGTTCCGCTACCAGGAGGACCAGGCGATAGGCGCTTCGACGCTGACGCTCTCCCGCTCCGGCGAGGGAGCGTACCTCGGCCAGGGCCCCTTCATGACGCTGGAGGGCCGCTGGCGTGTCGAGGTCGAAGTCCGCCGCCCGGACGTGGATGACGTGCGTGGCTTCTTCGATGTGCGGCCCGCGGGCCTGCCGGTCGCTGGCGCCGTCTCTTCGGGCGCGTGGGCGAAGCCGGCGCCGGGCCTCACGTGGAACCAGTTTGGCGGGCTGGTGTTCGTCCTCTGCGGGCTGGGGTTTGCCCTGTTCCGCGGCCCGATCCGGAGCGCCTTCGGAAAGGAAGCGGGATGGGCCGCAAACGGTCTGACGATGAGCGGGTTCGGACTTGGCTTGCTCCTCCTCTTCGCCGTGCATGCGCACGAGCCCGATGCTTCGCTCCCCGTGAACCCGGTGTTCCCCGATGCGAACTCCCTGAACACCGGGCGCACGCTGTACGAGCAAAACTGCCTCTCGTGCCACGGCCGGGCGGGCGTGCCGCCCCCTGGCCTCGACCTCAACCCGTATCCGCTCGACCTCACGGTGCACGTGCCCCAGCACCCCGATGGCCAGCTGTACAACTTCATCGCCAACGGGCTTCCCGGGACGGCGATGATCGCCTGGAAGGATGCCGGCCTCACGGAGGAGCAGATCTGGCACCTGGTGAACTACCTGCGCACGTTCACGCCGGTCGACCAGTAGCCGCTCAGTTCACCGGCCCGGTCAGCGACGCGCGTTGGGAGATTTCCAGCCAGTTCCCATCCGGGTCGCGCACGAACGCGATGCGGGCCGTGCTCCCGAGCGTCACGGGTGGACGCCCGTCGTGTGCGCCGCGTGCGAGCGCGCTCGAATACTCCGCATCGCAGTCCCACACCTGGACGGTGAGATAGCGGTACCCGGGCGCGCGCATCTCCCCGGCCGGGCGCACCGCTTCGTCGTGTTCCAGCACGATCTGGGTGGTTCCGCAGCGGAAGCGGTTTTCGTCGGCTGGCTCCCACCCCAGCGAGCCCCGGTAGTGACTGGTCGCCCAGGCGAGGTCGCTCACGGCTACCACCATCGCCACTGACTCGATGCCCGCGAACCCGGGTGGCACGAGCACCACCCTGTTGCCGTCGGGGTCCGTCAGGCGTTTCGGCACAGGCCGCCCTTCCCGGACGATGTACAGCTCCCGGTAGCCGCAGGGGCCCGGGTCGGCGAGTTCGCCCCGCACGTGGTTGATCTTCAGCACGGCGCCATTCATCGCGTGGCGGTGCTGGTGGACGCCGCCCCCCACCGGGAGGATCTCCTCGAACGGGAGCCCAACCTCGTACTGCCAGAACTCCAGCATCGGCTCGAGGTTCGTGGTGAAAAGGCCGACATCGAGACAGTTCTTTGCGAGGCGCATCGTCTTCCTCCCGTGGCCCGGCAGGCCAGCGGTGTTTGGTCTATGA
>JBBIVC010000315.1:0-2937 GCA_037439905.1 Thermoflexus sp. | reverse complement strand
TGCCAGTCCGGCGCCAGCTCACCGCCCGCCCGGAGGAGGTCACCGGCACGGTGGCCCTCCTGAACATCTCGAAGCCGCGCGGCGAGGTCCTCATCGCCCGGCTCGAGGAGCGCCTGCGCGAGCGCTTGCCGCGGGTGGAGTTCCGGCACTACAGCAAGCCGACGTTCACGAAGCCCGCGCCGGAAGACCTGCGCCGCAAGATCGCCGAAGAGTGTGGCTTCGTCATCGAAGCCCTCGCCGACTGAGGGTCCTGCACAACGTGCAGTGTGCACGACACGACCTGGTTCGAAATCAACGGCAGGCCCGCCGTCTTCATCGCCTCGACCGAGTTCATCGATGCGGCGGAGGTCCAGGCGAACGCGCTCGGGCTTCCGGAGGTGCGCCGCATCTTCGTGCCGCACCCCATCCAGGACGCGACCGATGACGAGATGCGCGCGAAGGCCGACGCCATCGTCGATGCGGTGATCGAGGCGCTGGTCGACTAACCGGCCTCTCCGGGAAGCCCCTTCCCGCCATCGAGGCGGCCCGCTACCAGCTTCTCGTGGTTGAGCCGCCGGAACGCGAGGAGGATAGGCTCGAACAGCGTGAGCCCGAGGACGGCACGCTCGAGCACCTGCTCGGGTTCCGCATGGAAGATGCCCGGGGTGGCGGCGACCTCCGCGGTCACGACATCCGCCGCGGCCCGCGCATACGGCGCCAGGCCTTCGACGGGGAAGCCCGGGAAGAGCATCTCCCGAATCGCGGCGAACGAGACGATCAGCTGCTCCCGCGCGAGCGAGCCATCCCGCACCGGCAAACCCAGCGCGGCCAGCAGGCGGTCGATCTCCGCGGCGGCCAGGCGCCGCTCGGGCGTTGCCTCCCCTGCGGGAGGCTCGCCAAGCGAATCGACCGTCACCCCCATCACCTCGTAGAGGTCCTCCCCTCGGTCCAGGGCGCCCGTGATCGCCGCGATCCGGGCGATGCTCAGGTGCGCGACTTCGCGCAGGACCCGCACCAGGCGCGCCCGCCGGACATGCGATTCGTCGTAATCCGCCTGGTTCGGCGCCGTCAGCGTGCCCGGCCGCAGGAGCCCTTCCCGCAGGTAGAACTTGAGGGTCGGGATGGAAACGCCGGTGCGCTCGCTCAGCTCCGAAATCTTCACGCTGCCCCCGGTAGAAAAGCTGTTGACAAGGATAGTTGGACTATCGGATAGTGTCACTGTCCGATATCCACAGGAGGACAGCAGCCATGTTCGATCCACTGGCCCGCGACTATGCCGACTACCGCCGCCGGGCCGCGGCCATGCCCAACCTTGCCGCGCGCTACCGCGAGGAGTGGGAGCTCACCCGCTCGCTCGACCGGCTGGAGCGGCAGGTTGCGATCGAGCGAGCGCGCCTGGGCAAACCCTCCAGGCCGGCTATCCTGCGCCCGTGAATGCCGCCATCACGGCCCGCGGAGTGCGCAAGCGCTACGGCGAGCTCGAAGCGCTCCGCGGCGTCGATCTCGAGATCCCGCCCGGCGAGGTGTTCGCGCTGCTCGGGCCCAACGGCGCCGGCAAGACGACGTTCGTCGAAATCCTCGAAGGCTTCCGCGCCCGCTCCGCCGGCGATGCCCGGGTTCTCGGGGTCGACCCGCAGGAGGGCGACCTCGCCTGGCGGGCGCGGCTCGGCATCGTCCTCCAGTCTGCCGGCTTCTTCGAACACCTCACGCCCGACGAAATCGTCGCGCACTTCGCGACGTTCTACCCCAGCCCGCTCGACCCCCGCCGCGTCATCGACCTGGTCGGGCTGAGCGACAAGCGCAACAGCCGCTGCAAGGACCTCTCGGGAGGCCAGAAGCGCCGCGTCGACCTCGCGATGGGCATCGTGGGCGACCCCGAGCTGATCTTCCTCGACGAACCGACCACCGGGCTCGACCCGCAGGGCCGCCGCCAGATGTGGGAGGTGGTCCGGGAGTTCACCCGCCTGGGCAAGACGGTCGTGCTCACCACGCACTACCTCGACGAGGCCGAGAACCTCGCCGACCGCGTCGGCGTGATCATTCGCGGCGAGCTGGTCGAGGTCGGCACGCCGCGCGAAATCGGGGGCCGCGAACGCGCCCTGGCCCGCGTTTCCTTCTCGCTGAACGGCAACCTGGCCGGCCGGCCGCTCCCGGAGGTCGGGGCAGAGGCCGTGACCGCCAACGGGCGCGTCACCATCACCACAGCCAGCCCGACGGCAGTCGTTGCGGCGCTGGCGCGCTGGGCCGAAGCGCACGGCGAAATGGAGCTGCCGGGCCTCTCAGTCACGCGGCCGAGCCTCGAGGACATCTACCTGGCGATGGTTGAGGCCGCCGGGAGCAGCGCCAGCGAAGGAGCGACACCATGACCGCAGTCCCAGCCCGCCCCGGCGAGTTCCGTCCGAACGCTACCGGCCGGCTCATCCGCCTGTCGTTCGAACGCACCCGCATCGAGATCAAGACGTTCTTCCGCGCCCCGGACCAGGTGTTCTTCACGTTCCTCCTGCCGGTGCTGTTCGTCATCATCTTCTCGACGATCTTCAGCGGAGAAATCGATGGCCCCCCGGGCGCCGAACGGGTGGAGTTCTCGCAGTATTTCGTGCCGGGCATGATCGCCTCGGGCATCGTGAGCGCCACGTTCGCCAGCCTGGCCATGACGATCGCCGTGGAGCAGCACGATAGCCTGTTGCGGCGGCTCTCCGGTACACCCCTCCCCCGGAGCGCCTACTTCGCCGGCAAGGTCGGGCTGGCGCTCTTCACTGCCTTCGTGATTGTCGTCCTCATCCTGGCGATCGGCGTCGTCTTCTACCAGGTCTCGCTGCCAACCGACCCGGTCAAGTGGGCGATGCTGGTGGCGGTGTTCCTGCTCGGCGTTTCGGCTTGCTCGCTCCTGGGGATTGGCTACACCCGGCTCATCCGGAGCTCGTCATCGGCGGCGGCGATCGTGCAACCGCCCTACCT
>JBBIVC010000314.1:2616-2938 GCA_037439905.1 Thermoflexus sp. | reverse complement strand
CCCGGGCACTCTCGCGCGCGGGACTCGGCCTCGAACAGATCGACTGCATCGAGCTGAACGAGGCGTTCGCGGCGCAGGTGCTCGCGGTGATGCGCGAGCTCGGGCTCCCGGAGGAGCGGACCAACGTGAACGGCGGCTCGATCGCCATCGGCCATCCCCTCGGCGCCACCGGCGCCCGCCTCGTCCTCACCGTCGCTCACGAACTGCGCCGCAGCGGTGGCCGCTACGGCCTCGCCACCCAGTGCATCGGCGCCGGCATGGGCATCAGCACCATCATCGAGCGCCTCTAACTCCGGGGCACACCGGCAACATCACGGGCGGG
>JBBIVC010000314.1:0-2548 GCA_037439905.1 Thermoflexus sp. | reverse complement strand
CCGATTGCCGATTCCCCGAACGCGCGGCCGGCCTCCCCCCTCGCAACGGTCTTCGAGCCCTTCGCACTTCGTCCTTCGCACTTCGCACTTCGTCCTTCGCACTTCGTCCTTCGCCCTTCGCCCTCGCCTCCACCAGCGGGCTGACACGCCACCCCTCGTTTCCGTACACTCCCCGCCAACACGGTCCCGGGGGGAGACCCATGCCCGCGCTCGATGGCCTGAAAGTGCTCGACCTTACCCAGTACGAGGCCGGCACCACCTGCACCCAGTACCTCGCCTGGTTCGGCGCCGATGTCGTCAAAATCGAGCGCCCCGGCGTGGGCGACCCCGGCCGCAACGTTGCCGGCGGCGGCCGCGATTCCTACTACTTCCTCTCCTTCAACAACAACAAGAAGAGCGTCGCCATTGCCCTCGATACGCCCGAAGGCCGCGACCTCTTCCTCAAACTCGTGCCCCGCTTCGATGTCGTCGTCGAGAACTTCACCCTTGGCACCATGGAAAAGCTCGGCATCGGCTACGACGTGCTGAGCGCCATCAACCCAGCGCTTATCTACGCCACCATCAAGGGCTTTGGCACCAGCGGCCCGCGCAGCGAATACAAGTGCTTCGACATGATCGCCCAGGCTGCTGGCGGCGCCTTCAGCGTCACCGGTCCACCCGATGGCCCGCCCATGCGCCCCGGCGCCACCTTCGGCGATACCGGCTCCGGCGTCCATGCCGCCCTTGGCATCCTCGCTGCCTACATCCAGCGGCTCCGAACCGGCCGCGGCCAGGTGGTCGAAATCGCCATGCAGGAAATCATCGCCAACTTCATGCGCGAACCCATGTCCCAGCGCGAATGGCGCGGCAGCCCCATCGCCCGCCGCGGCAACCGCACCGTCGTCCCCACCGACCTCTACCCCTGCGCACCCGGCGGCCCGAACGACTACCTCTACATCATGGTCGTCACGTCCCGCATGTGGGATTCGCTCGTCGCCGCGCTCGATATGCCAGAGCTCGGCATCGACCCGCGCTTCGCAACCGTGCGCGACCGGCACCAGCACGGCGATGAACTCTGGGAGATCATCGCCGGCTGGACACGCCAGCGGACCAAGTGGGAAGCGATGGACCACCTGGCCGCCGCCGGCGTGCCTTGCAGCGCCGTCTTCGATACCGACGACATCTTCAACGACCCGCACCTGAATGCCCGGAACATGATTCGTACCATCGAGCACCCGGTCGTCGGCGAATTCCAGCTGCTCGCGCCGCCGATCCACCTGGGCGAACCCCAGGCCGAACTCACCCGCGCGCCCCTCCTCGGCGAACACACCAGCGCGGTGCTCGCCCGCGAGCTTGGCCTGGGCGATGAGGAGATCCGCGCGCTGGCCGGGCGCGGCGTGCTCGGCATCGAGCCCCCGGTGCCTGCCCCGGCCTGAGCTGGTGGGGGAAGGAGGCTGTCCGCAGGAGGTGGAGTATCACGCCGTGTATCAGCAAATCCCGGTCGAACGGCATCACTGTTCGGGATTCCTGCGATGGCTTGGAGCTGGGGCAGGTCGAACACGAACATGGTTCGGTCAGCAAATGGCACCTCCGATGGCGCCGGCGTTTCTGCGAGTGGCATCCGACCGCTGCCCGACGTATGCTCGTTACACGCTAGGCTGCTCCAGCACCGTCGAATGCCTGACGGGTGCAAATCGCCCGGCTGCAGCTTACAGTGTGGCTGCCGTCGGGTTGCCAACCGGCACAGAGGACCCACGAGGTCGAGCTGCGCTGGAACTGCGGCGGTAAGTGATCTAACTGGGGAAAGGCGATGGCAATGAGCGCGGCCTTAAGGGCGCAGCCGTATCGCCGAGATGACCAGATGGCAGAAGCGATAACCGAAGCCAACGCATTCATTGAGGCCGAGCTTCATCGACTCCTGAACACAATCGGCGAAGTATATGGGGGTGCCGACGTCCTGACGTACTCAGGGCCGATCACATTCGGCATGGACAATGTTGTACGCGATGCCGTCGAGGCGCTTAGAAAGCGCTCCGCCCCGCGAGAAAACTTGGTCGTCCTGCTCACGACGCCAGGCGGGATAGTTGAAGTCGTCCAGAGGATGGTGGATTGCATCCGACATCACTACAAGACTGGCACCGTGACATTCATCATACCGGATTATGCATATTCTGCCGGTACGGTGTTCGCAATGTCGGGCGACCACATCGTCATGGACTATTTTGGCCGCCTGGAGCCGATCGATCCCCAGGTGCCGCGCAATGGGCGGTTGGTTCCCGCGCTCGGATATGTTGAGCGGTATAAGGCGCTCATTCGGGCCGGGGCTCGAAGAGCACTTTCGGATGCGGAAATTGCTGTCCTGCTAGGCAGCTTCGATCAGGCGGAACTCTATGAGTTCGAGCAAGCGAGGGACCTCTCAATTTCGCTGCTTGAAGACTGGCTCGTGAAGTTCAAATTCAAAGATTGGACCGCCACGGAGGCCCGCGGAATCCCCGTGACGCCAGCCATGAAAAAGAAACGTCCCACGGAGATCGGGAAGCAGCTGAGCAATGTCTCGAAGTGGCACTCT
>JBBIVC010000313.1:0-2947 GCA_037439905.1 Thermoflexus sp. | reverse complement strand
AGCCTGGGAGCGCATCGCCGCCGCGCGCGGCCGCGATGTCCCCGATACGCTGGAACAGCGCCGCTGGGTCGAACAGTTCTTCCCCCACGCGAACCAGCGCTAGAACAATCGTTCTATGACTGCTATGCTCGCAGCCGCAGCCGGCAAACCCCGCTACACTCAGATTTCCGTCTCACCGGCAATCGAATCTCGGAAACGGCCACCCCATGCCCCTCGACCACATCCTCGTCCG
The DNA here is from genome assembly GCA_037439905.1 of Thermoflexus sp. GTDB lineage: Bacteria > Chloroflexota > Dehalococcoidia > Tepidiformales > Tepidiformaceae > Amarobacter. The sequence goes on along the minus strand of JBBIVC010000313.1, from coordinate 2,715 downwards.
CGGCGCTCGCGAGCATAACCTCAAGAACATCGACGTCCGCATCCCGCGCGATCGCCTCGTGGTCATCACCGGCCTCTCCGGCTCGGGGAAATCGTCGCTGGCCTTCGACACCATCTACGCCGAGGGCCAGCGCCGCTACGTCGAGTCGCTCTCCGCCTACGCGCGCCAGTTCCTGGGCCTCATGGAAAAGCCCGACGTCGACCACATCGACGGCCTTTCCCCGGCGATATCCATCGACCAGAAGTCCACCTCCAACAACCCGCGTTCGACCGTTGGTACCGTCACCGAGATCTACGACTACATGCGCCTGCTCTGGGCGCGGGCCGGCCGGCCGCACTGTCCCACCTGCGGCCGCCCCATCGAACGTCAAACCGTCCAGCAAATCGTCGATGCGACGCTCGCCTACCCACCCGGTTCACGCCTGCTGCTCCTTGCGCCCGTGGCCCGGGCGAAGAAAGGCGAGCACGCGGGGATTCTCGACGAGGCCCGCCGCGCTGGCTTCGTCCGCGTGCGCATCGATGGCGAAGTTCGCGACCTCGACGAGCAGATCGTCCTCGACAAAAAGAAGCGGCACGATATCGACGTCGTGGTCGACCGCCTGGTGGTCCCCGAACCGGGCGAGGACCCCACCGCCACGAGCCGAATCGCCGATTCGGTCGAGCAGGCGCTGAAGGTCGGCCAGGGGACCATGCTGGTTGCCTACGCCGGCGGCGCCCGCAGCGGCCCGGAGCCCGAAACCGAGCGCATCTTCTCCGAGCACTTCGCCTGCCCCTACGACGGCACGTCCCTCGGCGAAATCGAGCCCCGCACGTTTAGCTTTAACAGCCCCCACGGCGCCTGCCCGAAGTGCACCGGGCTGGGCGTGGAGATGCAGATCGACCCGGCGCTTGTCATCCCCGATAGGACGAAATCGCTGGCCGGCGGCGCCATCGAGCCCTGGTCGAAGTCACCCAGCGTCGCCGGGTGGTACATGCGCCAGCTCGAGGCCGTGGCCGAAGACCAGGGCTTCAGCGTCAACCAGCCCGTCAGCGAGCTCACCGAGCCGCAGCTCCATGCGGTCCTCTACGGCACTGGCGACCGCCTCCTGCGCCTGCGGTTCACCAACCAGTACGGCCGCACACAGACCTACGACACGAAGTTCGAAGGCGTCGTCAGGAACCTGCAACGGCGCTACAGGGAAACCGACTCCGACTACGTCCGGGCTGACATCGAGAAATACATGGGTTCCGTCCCCTGCCCCGAATGCAACGGCCTGCGCCTCCGCAAGGAGGCGCGTAGCGTCCTCATCGATGGCAAGCCCATCGTCGAGGTGACGAACCTCAGCATCACTGCGGCGCTCCAGTGGTTCGACAGGCTCGCCGGCCCGGAAACGCCGCTCAGCCCCCGCGAACAAACCATCGCCTACCAGATCCTCAAGGAGATCCGGTCGCGCCTCGAATTCCTGGTCGACGTCGGTCTTGAATACCTCACCCTGAACCGCGTCTCGGGCACGCTCTCGGGCGGCGAGTCCCAGCGCATCCGGCTCGCCACGCAGATAGGCTCCGCCCTCATGGGCGTCCTCTACATCTGCGACGAGCCATCGATCGGCCTCCACCCGATCGATGGCGACCGGCTCATCCGCACGCTCGAACGGCTGCGCGACCTCGGCAACACCGTCCTGATCGTCGAGCACGACGAGGCGATGATGCGCGCCGCCGACTGGATCATCGACATGGGCCCCGGGGCCGGCGTCCACGGCGGCCACGTCGTCGCCGAGGGTGATATCGAGGCAATCAAGGCGAGCGAAGCGAGCATCACCGGGGCCTACCTCTCGGGCCGCCGCGAAATCCCCGTCCCGGCAACGCGCAGGCCGGGCAACGGCAAGGTCATCCGCATCCGCGGAGCCCGCGAGAACAACCTGCGCAACATCGATGTCGAAATCCCGCTCGGGAAGTTCGTCGCGGTCACCGGCGTTTCGGGCTCCGGCAAATCCTCGCTCATCACCGATATCCTCGTCCGGCGCGCCACCAACGTGCTCCACGGCGCTCGCCAGCGGCCCGGCCTGCACGACGCCATCGAAGGCCTCGAACACATCGACAAGGTCGTCGATATCGATCAGTCCCCGATCGGCCGGACACCCCGCTCCAACCCGGCCACCTACACCGGCGCCTTTGGCATCATCCGCGACCTCTTCGCCTCCGTCCCTGAGGCCAAGGCACGCGGCTACAAGGCGGGGCGGTTCAGCTTCAACGTGAAGGGCGGCCGCTGCGAGGAGTGCACCGGCGATGGCTACAAGATCGTCGAAATGCAGTTCCTCCCCGATGTAACGGTGCCCTGCGAGGTCTGCCACGGCAAGCGCTACAACCGCGAGGCGCTCGAAATCCTCTTCCGCGGCAAGAGCATCGCCGATGTGCTCGATATGACCGTCTCCGAAGCGGCCGAGTTCTTCGAACGCTTCCCGCGCGTCAAGCGCATCCTCGATACGCTCGAGGCCACCGGGCTCGGGTATATCCACATCGGCCAGCCAGCGACCACCCTGTCGGGCGGCGAGGCCCAGCGCATCAAGCTCGCCAGCGAGCTCTCCCGCCGGTCAACGGGCCGCACCCTCTATGTCCTCGACGAACCCACCACCGGGCTCAGCTTCCAGGATGTCGCCCACCTGCTGAACGTGCTCCAACGCCTGGCCGATGCTGGCAACACCGTCCTCGTCATCGAGCACCACCTGGACGTCATCAA
>JBBIVC010000312.1:2201-2961 GCA_037439905.1 Thermoflexus sp. | reverse complement strand
GACACCAGTAACGGCGCCCCCGCCCCGAGGAAGAGCGAGAAAGGCAGCCCCGCGCTCCGCACCGACCCCAGGTACCGCCGCCCGAAGAACGTCGCCCAGATGAGCTCCTGCAATGGGATCATCCCGCCCCACCCGAAGCCCAGGAGCAGGAATCCCGCGTACGCACCCGCATCCGTCCCCGACCGGACCGAACTCGTGATGAGCAGGATGGAGATGCCCGTGGTAAACGCGCTGATCGACGCCAGCCGCTTCGGGTCCGTCTTGTCCATCAGCAGCCCCCAGAACGGCTTCGAAACGAGCGCCGGGATCGAGGCGAGCGTGATCATGAACGCCCCGGTCGACCGTGAATACCCGGCATCGGTCATGAACGGGATCGTGTGCAAAAGCATCACGCCGATCGTCAGTCCGAACATCCCAAACGCCAGCACCAGCATGTAGAACGCAAACGTCCGCAGCGCCTCCGAACGGGTGAGCGAGGACGCGAAGTCCAGGGTCGCCTTCTGCCCCCCGCCAGCCGCCACCTGCGCCGAGCTCTTGCCGTCGGGAAAGAGCCCGTAGTCTTCCGGCGCCCGCCGCATCATCAGCGCCACCGGCACGATCAGCACGGCCGCCCCGACGCCCATGAACCGCCAGCCATCGCGCCACCCGAACTCGTCGATCACCCGGGTCATCACCGGCGTCAGCACCACCCCCGCCGTCGAGACCCCCATCGATGCCAGTGCGACCGCAAGTCCGCGCTTCTCCACGAACCACTTCGAAA
>JBBIVC010000312.1:0-2155 GCA_037439905.1 Thermoflexus sp. | reverse complement strand
CGCGGCCCCAGCCGTCATGATCAGGCCGTTCAGCACAATCCAGTGCCACAGCTCCTGCACGAAACTCAGCGCGAAAAGTGACGACGACAGGATGGCGATGCCGATGAGCATCAGCCTCCGCCCGCCATGCCGGTCGACGTGGGCGCCGATGAAGAAGCCGGTGAACGCCATGATCACCTGCGCCACCGTGCGGGCGTACGTGTATTCCGCCCGCGTCCACCCCAGGTCGTCGGTCATCGGCTTCAAGAACGCGCCAACGACGTAGTTCTGCGAACCTACCGAGACAAACTGGGCGACGAACGCCGCGCCAATGAGCCAGTACCCGAAATAAATTCGGCGCGCCTCCGCCGCCGCCCCCGTGGCCACGGAGCCCACTGATTCACGCGCCATGAATGGTCACCTGCTGACGAACGATGGCGCGAGTCTACACCGCCGGGCGCCAGGCGCTATCTGATGCAGGTCACCGGCTCAATAGAGGCATTGCAACGCCTCCAGGCAGCGCAGCGTCGAAGCTTCCGGTCCGGTCGAGTCAACCCGCGGAAGGGTCGCCTCCGCCGTCGCCCGGCCGCTCGTCCTGCGCATGAAATCCGGCACATCCATGCGGACCGCCGGGCCCGCCTCCGTTCCGCGCCCCAGCACCCACGTCCCCCCGGCCGGGCCGGTCAACTCCAGCGTGAACGACAGGCCACGGGCTTTCTTCACCACCTGGCGGTCCACGTCCTCGACTGCCTGGGCAACGAGCACACCGTCGTGCCCCGGCGTCAGTTCGATCTCCCGCCCCGTGGCGTCCGCGATGTCGAGCCGGTGGATCCACATGTCCCGCGGGAAGATGCGGTGCAGCAGGGTTCCGAGCCGCACCAACCCGAACCCCGGCGCGGGCACGGGCATGTTCCGCGCGACCGGGTTCAATCTCGCTCGCGCGGCGATCGAGCGTGGTGTCCCTTCCCGCACCTCGGCGATGAGCTCGCTCGTCGACCGCTCCCTGCGCTTATCCACCTGGTACTGGTTCAGCGCGTCCAGCGCCCGCATGCCCTGCTTCTGGTACGGCCGTAACGCCCGTGGGTCGAGTTGTGCAACGAACCCGCGGAACCCCGAACCCATCTGCACATGCCCCGCCTGGTGCGCCACGATGTCCCGCACGGTCCAGAGCGAACACGGCGTGGGCCTGTCCCAGTCCTCCGGGGAAAGCTGTTCGAGCAGCCGCACAAACGCGTCCAGTTCCCCCTGCGCCAGCCGCGCGTAGCCCGCGATCCCCGGGGCCGCCTCCGTCCCCGTGGTGCTCCCTGCCTGTTTGCCTGTTGCCGTGGTGGCCATGGTCGAAATCCTTTCCCGGGCAGTCAGCCCGCGCGCATCCATGCGGCCCGGATGAGTGCCACCGCGGCCGGGATGAGCGGTGCAAACCTTCCGCTCCCGGGGGGCGCGTCCGGTTCGTTCGCGCGCCGAAGCGCGGTAAGCCCATGCATCAGCGCGAGTGCCAGGTCCCGCGTCTCCGCTGCGCCGAGGCCTGTTCGAAGCAGGCCCGCGTCTAGGGCCTGTTGGAACCACCGCTCGCCGTCATCAAGAAGGGCCTGGGCTTCCTTCATCGATTCCTCCGACGGCACGAAGCCCGGGACTGGCCGTTCGAACAGGAGGGCATACAGCTCCGGGTTTTCGTCGGCGAATGCCATGTAGTGCCGAATGGCCGCTTCGAAGAACCCCTCGGTCAGGCCGGTCTGCTCCATCAGCTCGCGCACCTGCGCGTGGTAGGCCCGCATCCCCTGCCGGAACAGCTCGTCGTACAGCGCGTGCTTGCTCTCGAAGTACGTGTAGAGCGACGGCGGCTTCATCCCCACCCGCCGGGCGACCTCGTTGATGCTCAGCGCGCCCACGCCATCGGTGCGCATCATCTGGCGGGCGGCGTCCAGGATCGCCTGGCGCACCATCGGGAAGCCGTGGTGCCGCCGTCCGCGTGGTGAGTCTGCCGCCGCCGTGGTTCCAACTGCCATACGAATTACCGAATACTATTAGGCAACCGGGGCCGTGTCAATCCCGGGTTGCACCACCCCTGTCACCCGAGAACATGGGATGCTTGCGCCTGGCCTACCCGAGCAGGATCTCCAGCACCTGCTCCGTCTGGCTCAAGTCGTCCACCGCGAATTCCGCCCCGGATGCCAGC
>JBBIVC010000311.1:484-2972 GCA_037439905.1 Thermoflexus sp. | reverse complement strand
GGCTCGGCAGCTACCTGCCGATGGCGTGGGGTTACGAGGGGGCGTCGGGCACGAGCGTGGCCGAGCCGCTGCACCTCTACCCGATCCCGGTGACGCGGGTGTCGAACCTCTGCTGCACCGGCATGGAAGCCGTGCGGAACGCCGCGTTCGCCGTCGCGTCCGGCGCCTTCGACGTCGTGCTGGCCGTCGGTGTCGAGAAGATGCGCGACGTCCCGCCGCGGGGGAGCCTGGTCGCGCAGCACGTCGAGCGCATCCCCGGCATAGAGCGCGACCTGCCCGTCGTCATATGTCGGCCTCATCCCACGGCCTCCGCGCCACGCAGCTGCGCTCGCTCGTTGCTGTTCAGTCGCACGGCCCGCTCGCTCACTCGTAGCACGCGCCATGCGTCGGCCTGGTATGCCGCCAGATGCTGCGTCACTCATCGCCACCACTCCCAGCTGGAGCACTCGCAGTGTGGGCAATCCACAAACAGTGGTGCTCGGTCGCCCTTGCGACAGCGCACGAGGAACCGCTGACCGCAGTTGATGCACCAGCCATCCAACGTGTAGGTCTCAGACGTGCGGTTGATGCACTCGCGGCAGTCGCACACCTCGTCAACGATCGGCAGCTCTTTGTTCATCGTGCCCTCCCTGGCCGGTGAATCACGGCCTCGAACTCCAGCCCGCACAGGGCGCAGCGACCCCTAGCGGAATCGACGATTTTCACCACCCAGCGTGGAATGGGACGCCTCCTGAATCGCGGTCTCTCTCGATAGAGCACGAACCGGTGTCGCCTCATCCCACGGCCCTCCGCCATTCCTCCTGGAGCACCACCCACAGGTCGCGGTCGAACCCCCCACGCTGCGGCTTCCACCGCACCCAGCGCCAGTGCTCCAGGTCGAGCTCCGAGGGTGTCAGCCATCTCATAGCAACACCCCCTGCCGCACATCGCATCGCGGCGCATACTCGGGCCGCCGCGCCCCATCGTCCGGCGCCGGGAGCGGCGGCCGAACCCATGTCGCCGGGTCCGCCATGCGCTCCGGCGTGACGTAGCGCCGGTCGCACTGGTGCTCCTCGTTCTCGAACCCATCGTTCAACCGGCGCAGACAGATCGGCCCGCCTCGGCGCTTCGGAGGCGCGACCACCATCTGCCAGCCATAGTAGACATCGATGACGACGGTGCCCGGCGCGAACTCATGGGCGCATTGCCCACGGAGCACGTACCCGGGCCCTGGGTGGTACGGCGTCCGCCACGATGGGCGGCAGTTGAAGCACCCCCCGAAGCGCTCCGGGTGCCCCTGACACACCTGACACAGATCCACGATCGACCCCTGCCCGCTCACGACGGCACCCTCGTGAGGAGGTAGCAGAGCCAGCACCAGGTGTCCACGCAGTCTTCGCAGAGGTGGCGGCCGTCCGGTAGCGTCAACCAGTCGGCGTCCGAAAGTTCCTCCTGGAGGTTGTCCGGGGACCAGCCGGCCCAGTCAAGCCCGGCAGCGAGATCAGCGCCACAGGGCCGACCATCCGGCCTGATACCGTCACAAGTCGCGGTCACACACTCGATCTCCTTGATCATCGCCCTTCTCCTCTCCATGCCCGCACCAGTTGCCGCCAGAACTCCCGCAGCCGACGGCGGCTCCGGCGCCGCGCGAGCTGACGCATCGACATGTGCGGATGATGCGATCGGTTGTGCGGGTCGCTGTGCGTTCGCGCCGTCATGACGCCACCTCGAACGCCGCGCATCGGCAGTCCAGGTCATAGCAGCCAGGCCACTGCCCCGAGCGCGCGTGGTGGCCCTGTTCATGCCCACAGATGCACAGGACGCGGCCGGCGCAACGTTCCGCATCCTGCGAGGATTCGTGGAGCCGATCGCGCGAACAGAACGGGTTCAGGCAGTCCCACGCCGCCGCGTCCTCCGCGGGGCAGCAGTCCTCTGCGTCCTCCTCCCGGCGATACAGGTCACCGCACGCCGGGCAGCGGTAGGCCACGAATTGCCTGGGGGCGGTGAAGAGGGTCGCGCTCATCTCAGCACCTCCGCCAGCGCATCCCAGTCATCGGGACGCCACACGTAGACCTCGGCCCGCACCGCGGCGAACGCATCGAGCCAGGCGCGCTGTTCGTCGCTCACCACGCCTCGCTTCGCTTTGAGCTCGACGGCGAGCAGCCGCTCGCCACGGACCATCACCAGGTCCGGGAACCCGGCGCCATCCGCCTGGACAGGCGTCGCATAGTGCACCGACCCGTTCCGGCGCAGCACCCGGACCGTCCGGAAGTGCGCCACCCGCCAACCCAGGACCCGCGCCAGGCCGATCACCTGCCGCTGGAAATCGGCTTCGGCGAGGCGCCCGCGATCCATGGACGCCCTCATCCCATGCCTCCTGCAGCCACTCTGATCGCCGCCGGCGCCGGGGCATCGTCGGCCCCGCGCAGACGGACATCGACCTCGAGGCCATATCGCGCCGCGAGCCGCTCGATCCGGCTTGCGCTGATCCGCGCATAGGGGCTGGCGA
>JBBIVC010000311.1:0-474 GCA_037439905.1 Thermoflexus sp. | reverse complement strand
CGCTCGATCCTCGCCATAGCCCGGCGAAGCTCCGCGGCATGATGCGCCGGCGTCGACTGATCGCCACTCGCCAGGCGCCGCAGCATCACATCGAGGTCGCCATGGATGACCCACGTCCGGCTCCCGCGGACAACGGTCATAACGCCATCCTCCCCGTAAACCCGCTCGACAGTCGCGTTATCGCCATCCGACCACGACTCGTAGGCGAGATGCCTGCGCTCGATGTACCGGTCCGCCCGGAGGCCCGGGTGCGGACCGGCGCAGACACCAGCCGGCGCTGGCGAGCCGCATGCGTCACACACGGCCATCGCCCACCCCCTCGACCTGCTCCAACCGCCACCGCACGATGTGGGCGAGCGAGCCACCGAGGTAGCGCGCACGCACTGCCTCGAACGCATCCACCGGCCCGGGCTGCGCGCTCCACCAGGAGCAGCGGCACACCCCCGCGCGTGCGCGCCGGGACCTCATCCACCA
>JBBIVC010000310.1:0-2980 GCA_037439905.1 Thermoflexus sp. | reverse complement strand
CTATGCAGGCGGGCCCGCGCCTCGCCCGGCCGCCGCTGACAGCCTTGCCGGCCGCCTCGCCGGGACCGGCGTCGATGTCGCCGCCCTTGCGCGCCGCATGCGGAAGAGCGAGGAAGAGGTCCGTCTGCTCCTTCGCCGCCAGGGGATAACCGGCTGATGCGCGCGCGCTTCCTCGTGACCCTTGCGGCATTGCTGCTGCTCGTGCCGGGCCTCGCCGGCGCTCCGGGCGCGCATGCCAACGGTGTGCCCCAGCTGGTCAAGCTCACCTACCTCGAGGGCATCTCGAACTTTGGCCCACACGAGGCTGAAGGTGTCCTCGAGTTCTCCTTCGCCGAGGCCTACGCCCGCGTCGATGTCAAGCACCTCGTCCCGCAGAGCGGCTACACCTACGAAGGATGGCTCGCCGGCGGCGATGCGCCACCGTTCTTCGTCGGCCAAATACCTGTCGATTCCGCGGGCATCGGCGTCCTGGACACCACCCTCCCTGGCCTCTCCAGCTATGCCTACGACCTCTTCATCGTTGCCGCCCGGGGGCCTGCCTCCCCTCCGGGAGTGATGCCATCCGACCGTTCGATCGCCGGCCGCTTCACCGTCATCTCCGATGCGTCCGGCGCGCCTGGCGGCGATGTCAGGCCCGGGTCCCTTCCGGAGACTGGCGAACGCCCGCCACGCACGACCGCCGAGCGGCTCGGCCGCACGCTCATGGTCGCCGGGGCCACTGGCGGCCTCGCGCTCATCTTCCTCTCCATCCACCGCCGGAGGGCACGCCGATGATTAAGGGTCTCTACAGCGCTTTCACCGCCCTCGAGGCTGCCTGGCGCTACCAGGACGTCCTCGCCAACAACATCGCCAACGCGAACACCGTCGGCTTCAAGCGCGAACATGCCTCCCTCGCGCCGTTCGAGGATGTTCTCATCTCCCAGCAGGCCCCGGTCCCTGCCCCTATTTCCGCCCGCATCCAGGCGGTTATCGGCCAGATCGGCACCGGGACCTTCATCGCCGAATTCGCCACCGACTTCACCGGAGGCATCCTCACCCCTACCGGTAACGAACTGGACCTGGCACTTACCGATGGCTTCTTCCAGGTCGAAGGGCCCGAGGGCGCCCGGTTCTACACCCGCGATGGCCGCTTCGCCCGCGATGGCGATGGCAACCTGGTCACCAGCCACGGCTACTTCGTCCTCGACGAGCAGGGCCAGCGCATCTCGCTCCCGCCCTCAACCGTCTCCGTTACCGGCGATGGCGTCATCCTCAACGGCCAGGACGAAATCGCCCGGCTTGCCGTCGTCGATTTCGCCCCCGGGCAGCTCGTCCGCTCGGGCGAGTCCTACTTCCGCTCCGATGTCCCCGGTACTCCGATCAATGGCGGCGTCCGCCAGGGCTACCTCGAGGGCTCCAACACCAACCTCGTCGAGGAGTTGACCTCCCTCCTCGCCGTGCAGCGCACCTACCAGGCCAACCAGGCCGTCCTCGCCCGCCTCGACGGGACCCTCGACCAGGCCGCCGGCGAAATCGGCCGGCTCGGAGCGTAACCCATGCCCACCATCCTCGGAGCCGCCGCCAGCGGTATGGCCCAGAACCAGAACGTCCTCGATGTCATCGGCCACAACCTGGCCAACGTCAACACCGCCGCCTTCAAGAAGTTCCGCGCGCTCCACGAAGGCGTCATCGATCCGCTCCAGGAGCCCGAGGGCGGCCGCCTCGGCGTCGGCCAGACAACCGTCGACCTGCTGCTCGACCCCGCCCAGGTGCAGCCAACGGGCAACCCGCTCCATGTCGCCATCGAAGATGCCGCATTCCTCCGTGTCCGCGAGGCCGATGGTTCGGTCGTGTTCACCCGGTTCGGCGCGCTCGATGCCGACGTTGCGGGCACCATCGTCGCGTTTGGTGGCCGCCCGGTCGTCGACGCCGCCACGGGCGAGGAGATCATCGTCCCAGAAGGCTGGACCTCTCCCGCCGTCGATGCCTTCGGCAACATCTCCGCCCTCAACCCGGAAGGGGAGCGCGAGACCATCGGCCAGCTCTCCCTCGCTTCGTTCGTCAATCCGCAAGGGCTCGAAGCCCTGGGCGACGGCCTCTACCGCGACACCCCGAACAGCGGCGAATTGACGGTTGGCGCCGCCGGTTCTGAGGGTTTCGCCCCATTGCGGCCCGGCGCGCTCGAAAGCTCCAATGTCGAAGTGGCTCAAGAGTTCACCGCGATGATCATCGCCCAGCGCGCCTACTCGGCCTGCGCCAAGACGTTCGCCGTCGGCGATGAGATGCTCGCCATCGCCACCAAGCTCACCCAGTAGGAGTGCTCGCCATGGCACGCATCGATGGGCTCAACCTCTCCGGCGCCAGCATGAACCCGGCCACCGCCGCGGCCGGCGCCGCCGGCACGCCGGGTTCCGCTGAAGCCGAGGCCGCCCTCAAGGCACGCGGACGGCAGGATGTACTCAACCTCTCGAACCGTGGGCGTATCGTCGCCGAGGCTGCCCGGGCTGTTGCCGATTCGCGCGACGTGCGGGCCGAGAAGGTCGCCGCCCTCAAGGCTGCCATCGCCAACGGTTCCTACAGCTCCAACGCCCGCGAGATCGCCGAGCGCCTGGTCGCCAACGGCCTCGGGAACGCCTGAACATGACCGCGGCGCAGGTCCTCGAACGGGTGCTCGAACTCCTCCTTCACGAGGAGCGCCAGCTCTCCCGGCTCCTCGCCCTCGCCCTCGAGGAACAGTCAGCCCTGCTCGAATCGAACTTCGAACGCATCACAGCCACCAGTGCCGCGATGCTCGAGGCGGCCAACGCTATCGACGCCCTCGAGGACGAGCGTTTGAATCTGCTTAGAACCATCGGCGCCGAAGACCGCTCGATCGAAGAATTGCTCTCGCTTGCCGACGATCTCGGCGTGACCGGATTCGCCGAAGCTCGTCTCGCCCTCTCCGTCCGTGCCCGCGAACTGAAGGACGCCCAGGAGCGCAACGCCACCCTGCTCCTCAATG
>JBBIVC010000309.1:0-2996 GCA_037439905.1 Thermoflexus sp. | reverse complement strand
GGCGAGCTTGATCATCCGCAGCTGGAACGGGTCGTTCTCCGCCACCCGGGCCGCGTACGCCATGGCCTCAGCGTCCAGGTGCTCGCGAGGCACGACCCAGCTCACGAAGTTGAGCGCTTCCGCCTCGTGCGCGTCGACCAGGCGGCTTTCGAACAGGATCGCCTTCGCCTTCCGTGGATGGAGGTCCCATGGCACGGAGAAGTACTGGAAGTTCGTGGGCAGGAACCGCGCATCGTCCGCTGCGATGATGACGTCGCATGCCGAGGCGATCATCCAGCCCGCGAAGATGCAGTAGCCCTGCACCGCGGCAATCGTCGGCTTCGGCACGTTTCGCCACCGAAGCGTCGGCGCGATGTTCAGGTCCCACGACCGGGTGTACCGGCCCCGAAGCCCTTCCTCCATTGGCCGTTTCTCGCGGTCGGCCAGCTCTTCCGGGCTGCCCAGGTCGTGGCCGCCGGAGAAGTGATTCCCATCGGCGCGCAGGACAATGACGCGCACGGCCCTGTCGTCCGAGGCTGCCGCGAAAGCGCGGTCGATCTCCTCGATCATGACGCGGCTCTGAGCGTTGCGGACAGACGGCCGCGCGAGCGAGATCACGCCGATGGCGTCCCGCACCTCGTAACGAATCTGCGTGTACGTTGCCATGTTTGGGCTCCTATTCCGGGGGACCGACGCCCGAGATCCCCGCATCCACGAGCGCGTCGTACGCCTCGCGGGTCATTCCAAGCAATTGCGAAAGCACCTCAAAGCTGTGCTCGCCCAGGAGCGGCGCAGGCCGAACCGGCGCCGTCCCGCTTCGCCCGAAATGCCAGGGGCCAACCGCCTGCGGCCAGGTCCCGGCCTCCGGGTGCGCCACCTCGGTCACCACTCCGCGAGCGCGGAGCCCTGGGTCCGCGCCGATTTCGAGGCCGCTGAGCACCGGTGCGGCGCACAGCCCGGCCGCAACCAGGGCGGCAACCAGCTCGTCACGTTCCCGGGAGCGTGTCGCAGACGCCACGAGCGCATCAACCGCGTTCTCGTTCGCCTTCCGTGCTGCGAGCGTCGTAAACCGGGCATCCCCGGCCATCCCGCTGGTGGCAAGCCCAAGGGCGCCCGTCAGATGGTTCCACTGGGCATCGTCGTGACAGGAGATAGCGATCCAGCGGTCTTGGCCAGCGCAGGGATAGATCCCGTGCGGACAGAGCAGCGGGTGGCGATTGCCGAGGCGCTCGCGTTGGCGACCAGTGCGGACATACTCCAGCGCGGCATCTCCGATGAACGTGAGATTCGCCTCCTGCATCGAGAGGTCAATGTACTGGCCCTCGCCGGCGCGCTCGCGGTGCCGGAGCGCGGTGAGTATGGCCGCAACGGCGTTGAGGCCGGCCACGGCATCGGGATACATCTGGCCTGAATTGAGCGGCGGGCCACCGGGATAGCCGAGCAGCGCCGACATCCCGGAAGTGGGCTCGATGGTGCCGCCGATGCCGGGCACGTTCTCCCACGGTCCGCTGTGTCCGTAGGCCGAAAGGCTGCAGAGGATGATGCCGGGTTTGATCCTGGCCATCTCCTCGTACCCGATGCCAAGGTTGCCGAGCACGCGGGGCGAAAAGTTCTCGGCGACGAAGTCGGCATGTTCGAGCAGGCCCCGGAAGACGGCCATCCCTGGTTGCGTCTGCAAATCGAGCGTCACGCAGCGCTTGTTGAGGTTCACCGAGTTGTAGAGCGGGTTGCAGTTCCACGCGTGTTGCGCGCTCGGAACGTCGCGGAGCTGTTCCGGGAGCGGCGCATCGTAGCTTCCTCTCCAGCTATCGGGCCGCCTGCGCACCTCGACCTGGATGATGTCGGCGCCAAGGTATCCCAGGAGCTCGGTGCAGTACGCGCCTGCCCACGCCTGGGTCAGTACGATTCCCCGGTACCCCGCGAGCGGACCGCCGGTCATCCCCACACCTCGCGCTCGTGCTCGCCGGGCCGCGGCGCCGCGGAGCGCAGCGCCCACGGCGACCCGGACATCCGGAACGGTGGGCCAGGGAATCGTTCGCCGCCAGGGGCCTCCACCCAAAAGCCGCGCTCCCGCAGGTGCTCGTTTTCGACAAGCTCTGCCATGGTGAGCACCGGGCCCGCGACCACCCTCCGGGCCGCGAGCTCCCGGAACAGCTCGTGCTTCGGCCACCCCGCCATCGCTTCCTGAACCCTGTCGACGTACTCCTCCTTGTGGGCGGCGCGGTACCACGATGTTTCCCAGCGGGGGTCCTCGGCGAGGTCATCGAGGCCGAGCACGTGCATGGCGTCGCGCCAGAAGTGCGCGCGGCTGATGGTCAGCGCGAAATGCCCATCGGCGACGGGTACAGGCCCCGCGGTGATATCGGCGCTTTCGCGGCGCCCCAGCGCTTTGCCGGTATACCCCGCGCGGAGGAGCGCGGGCGCGAACGTCGAGACCATCACGTCGAGGGCGGATACATCGACTTCCTGGCCCTCGCCAGGGTGCCGGTCGCGATGGAGGATTGCGGCGACGACCGCAGCATAGGCGGCCACCCCGGTGCAGAAGGCAACCTGGTGTCCGGATGGCCGCAGGGGCTCGCGGTTGGCATCGCCGTTGATTCCCGCCCAACCAGACCGCGCGGCAACGGTCAGTTCGTCCCCCGGTACCTCGGCAAGCGGCCCAGACATCCCGTGCATCGTCACGTGCGCCATCACGAGGCCGGGACGGTCGATCTGCCCGTAGGTGAGGCCCCGCTCCTGGAGGCGGGATGGCGGCAAACTGTTGATGACCACATCCGACCGGCGGGCGAGCTGCAGGGCACGCTGGCGGCCGCCTTCCTGCTCCAGGTCGAGGATTACGCTCCGCTTGTTCGCCAGGAAGTAGGCGGCGGCCACGCTGTCGCCGCGATCGTCGAACGGCGGTTCGCGGCGCAGCGGATGACCGCCCGGGGGTTCCACCATGACGACGGTTGCTCCGAAGTCCGCGAGCAATCGGGAGCACCATGCGGCCGCGGCCGAATCGGAGAAGTCGGTCACCA
>JBBIVC010000308.1:0-3000 GCA_037439905.1 Thermoflexus sp. | reverse complement strand
CCTTATCGACGTAGATGACCTGCGTCGCGACTGCCTCGGGCGGGGCGGCGGGTTGTGGCGTGGCGGGCGTCGCGATGGCGGCCACGGCCTCTTCGGTGGCGGGCGCTTGCGGGGCGGACTCGCCAGTCCCGAAGACGCCCTGGCCGACGGCCGTCGCCCCGATGGCGGCAGCGGAAAGCCCGGTCGTGAGGCCGGCCGTGATGAGTGAACTCAGTCGATTCATGTGCTCCTCCGCAGCTGGGATTGCGGGATGCACATCGCACGGCGGGCCCGAAAAGAGTCGCGCGCAGGTAAAGGCAGGTTTACCAGTCGCCTGCCGTGAGGCGGCTGCCGTCGGCGGCGAGCGCGAGGACGGGCAAGCCGCGGGCCGCGGCAAGCTCCAGGCCCTCGTGACCGCCGATGAGCACCGCCTTCGCCCAGACCTCGGCCCAGGCGCAGCTCGCGGCGCGGACCGTCACCTGCACAAACGGCGATTCGGCCGGCATGCCCGTTCGCGGGTCGATCAGGTGGTGGGCCACCGCTCCGGCAGCTGTGGCCCAGCGCCGCTTGAGGACACTCGAGGTGGCGATGGCGCCGGCGATCACGCCCGACCAGGCGATGCCGCCCCCGGGCGCATCGACTTCCACCTTCCATCCCTCCAGGCCGTCCTCGGCGCCCGCGGCGCGGATATCGCCCCCGGCGTTCACGAAGACGCCGCTGAAGCGCCCGGAGAGGTGCTCGACGGCCAGGTCGGCGGTCCAGCCCTTCACGATTCCCCCGAGGTCGACGGCGCCGCCGGACACCGACCATGCCCCGGCGGGGCGAGCCAGGCATTCGCCCGGAGGCGGCACCCTGGACCGCCGCGGCGCCCCCCCGGAGACCCCTTCGAAGCTCCGGTCGTACCCTGCCTGCGCCAGCGCGGGCAGCACCATCGGGTTGAAGAGCCCACGGGTCTGGTCGTGGGCCTCGATCGCCAGTTCTACGGCCGCCTCCAGCCAGGGGTCGTCGATCTCCTCGCCGCGGTTCAGCCGCGAGAGCATGCTCCCGGGCCGAAAGCGCGAGAACCTGGCCTCTTGCTGTTCGAACAACAGGCGAACCTCGACGAAGGCGCCGACCGGCGCGGCGCCGTCCTCAGCGAACACGTCGACATCGGTGTTCATCGCGCGGAAGTGCTCGGAATACTGCAGCGCTCCTTCACCTTTCCGGCATCTCTCGTTACCGTGGCATTGTGAGCAACAGGATATCCCCGGAAGTCGCGGCGCGGCCGCTGTTTATCGTCAACCCGATGTCGGGCGGGGGCCGAACGAAACGGCGCATCGGCGCCCTGGTCGATGCGATCGAGCGGGCCGGCCTCGAAGCCGACATGGTTTTCACGACCCACCAGGGCCACGGCGAGGACCTGGCGAAGGAAGCCATCGAAGCGGGCCGCGAGTTCCTCGTCGCCTGCGGTGGCGATGGGACGGTGTTCGAGGTGGCCAATGGCATCATGGCACTCGAGGCCAACGACCGGGTGCGGCTCGGGACGATCGGCATGGGCACGGGCAAGGATGTCGCCAAGGGCCTGGGCATCGGCCGTGGCGCCGCGGCCATCCGCGCGATCACCTCTGGCGTGGAGCGCCGGGTCGACCTGGGCAAGGTCACCTCGCGTGGGGCCGATGGCGGCGACCTGGTGCGCTACTTCCTGCTCGAAGCCTCGGCCGGCTGGGTGCCGGAGATTTCGCAATCGACTCCGCGCTGGCTGAAGCGGCTGGGCGATACCGCCCCGTACCTGGTGATGACGGCGGTGAAGATGGCCGGGCCCATGGGCCGCCCCTTCACCCTGGCGATCGATGGCCAGGAGTTCGATGGCCGCTACAACACGGTGAGCGTCCACAACATGGAACTCTGGGGCGGCGACCTCGTGGCCGCACCGGGCGCATCGCCGGATGACGGCCTCTTCGATGTCATTCGCTGGGGCGACCTCTCCAGGCGGGCGGTGCTGAAGGCGGTTTCGGGCCAGCGCCGCGGTGGCACGCACCTGGACATCGATGGCATTGATCGCCACCCGGCGAAGGCGGTTGAACTTTCCTCGCCCAAGCCGACGCGGCTCGACCTGGATGGCGAGCTCGGGGGCTACCTGCCCGCGCGTATCGAGATCGCGCCCGGGGCCATCCGCTTCGCCGCGCCACCGGCCTGATGGGCGCCATATCTCAACCACGCTGACCGCTGGTACACTGCCCTTCGCACTCCGCAAATTCTCCCCCCAAAGGAACGGACTCATGCGCGAAGTTGTCATTGTCGATGCGATCCGCACGCCGCTCGGCCGGCGCGGCGGTGTCCTCAGCAAGAACCACCCCGTCGAAACCTCCGCGTTGCTCCTCAAGGAGCTCGTGAAGCGCAACAACATGGACCCCGAAGTCGTGGACGACGTCATCTACGGGTGCGTGAGCGAGGTCGGCGCCCAGTCCACCAACCTCGCCCGCAACGTGGTGCTCACGGCCGGCTGGCCCTACACGATTCCCGGGGTCACGCTGGACCGCCAGTGCAGCTCGAGCCAGCAGGCGGTGCACTTCGCGGCGAACCAGATCGGTTCCGGCGTGCACGACGTGGTCGTGGCCGGCGGGACGGAGTTCATGTCGCAAATCCCGCTCGGCGCCAACATCGGGCAGGGCATGGGAACGCCGTTCACGAAGGCCATGGCCGAGCAGTACGACCTCTCGTCGCAGGGGATTGCCGCCGAGCGCATCGCTGAGAAGTGGGGCATCACCAGGGGCGAGGCCGACGAGTTCGCGGTGGAAAGCCAGGCTCGCGCGGCGCGGGCCCAGCAGGAAGGCCGCTTCAAGAACGAGCTCGTCCCGGTGCCGGGCAAGAAGAAGATCAAGAAGGCGGACGGCAGCGAAGACTGGGAAGACGCCATCATCGACTTCGACGAGGGCATTCGCCCGGGCACGACGCTGGAAGTGCTGGCAGGGCTAAAGCCCAGCTTCAAGGAGAACGGCGTCCATCACGCTGGCAATTCGAGCCAGATTACCGACGGCTCGG
>JBBIVC010000307.1:0-3001 GCA_037439905.1 Thermoflexus sp. | reverse complement strand
ACTTCCGCCGGAATCCCCCGCCCGCCAGACCGTCCAGGCCATCGAGACAGCCGCTCAGCGTGCCGCCGACCTTACCCGCCAGATGCTCGCCTACTCCGGCAAGGGCAAGTTCGTCATCGAACCACTCAACCTCTCTCGCGTCGTCGAGGAGATGGCCCACCTCCTCGAAGTCTCCGTATCGAAACGGGCCGTCCTCAAGTACCACTTCGCTCCCAACCTTCCGCCCATCGAGGCCGATGCCACCCAGGTCCGCCAGGTCATCATGAACCTCATCACCAACGCCTCCGATGCCATCGGCGATCGGAGCGGTGTCATCTCCATCTCCACCGGTATGCAACACTGCGACCGCGCCTACCTCCGCGAGTCGTACCTCGATGCCGACCTGCCCGAGGGCGACTACGTCTACATCGAAGTCGCCGATACCGGCGAAGGCATGGACGAAGCCACGCGCGCCCGCATCTTTGATCCTTTCTTCACCACGAAGTTCACGGGCCGCGGCCTTGGGCTCGCCGCTGTCCTCGGCATCGTTCGCGGCCACCGCGCTGCCATCAAGCTCTACTCCGAACCCGGCCGCGGCACCACCTTCAAGGTCCTCTTCCCCGCCGCCCGCTCGTCCACCGCCCGCGCTCCTGAGCCGGCGCCCCGGCCAGAACCCGAAGCTGCCACGGCTCCACGCGGCACCGTCCTCGTGGTCGACGACGACGAGACGGTTCGCACCGTCACTCGCCGCATCCTCGAGCGCTCCGGGTTCACCGTCCTGCTCGCCCCCGACGGCGTCCAGGCCCTCCAGGTCTACCGCGCAACTCCGGGCATCGCCCTCGTGATCCTCGATATGACCATGCCCCACATGGATGGCGAGGAGTGTTTCCGCGAGCTCCGCCACCTCGACCCCGCCGTTCGCGTCCTCCTGACCAGTGGCTACAACGAGCAGGACGCCACCGAGCGCTTTGTCGGCAAGGGCCTCGCCGGCTTCATCCAGAAGCCCTACCGGCCGGCCGACCTGTTGAGCAAGGTCGAAGAAGTTCTCAGCCGGAACCGCGGCTGACCTGCCCGAAAGGCCGGTCCCGCCCCTCCCCTACCGGGCGGTCACGCTCCCGTTGTCATCCGCCACCATGGAGACATCCCTCGTTGCTCATGGAGGAGCACATGCCTGCCAGTCTCTCCGAACTCTCCGCGGCCCTGGCCGATGCCGTCGAACGGGCCGCCGCATCCACGGTCCTGGTCAGCGCGCGGCGGCGCTTCCCTGCCACTGGCATCGCCTGGTCCGCCGATGGCGTCATCGTCACGGCCGACCACGTCCTCGAGCGCGATGACCGGGTCGAGGTCGTCCTCCCTTCCGGTGAGCGTCTCGCCGCGACGATCGCCGGCCGCGACCCCGGGTCCGATGTCGCCGCCCTGCGCGTCTCCGCCGCGCTTACCCCTGCTGAAGTGGCGCCCGCGGGCGAGGCACGGGTCGGCAGCCTGGTCCTCGCTCTCGGCCGCCCCACCACGGATGGCCCGATGGCCTCCTTCGGCGTGATCAGCGCCATCGGCGGCCCGTGGCGCACGTTCCGCGGTACCGAGGTCGAAGGCTACATCCGCCCCGATACCACCTTCTACCCCGGCTTCTCCGGCGGGCCGCTCATCGATGTCAACGGGCGCCTCCTGGGCATGAACAGCAGCCGCCTTGGCCGTGGGTCGGGCCTCACCATCCCCTCGGCCGCCCTCTCTCGCATCGTCGCCGACCTCCTCGTGGCGGGCAGGGTGCGCCGCGCCTACCTGGGTATCAGCTCCCAGGTCGTCCGCCTCCCGGCGACGGTCGCCTCCGCCCTCGAAGGCCGCGAGACCGGTCTCCTCATCGTCTCCGTGGAGCCCGGCAGCCCTGCTGAGGCCGCGGGCCTGCTCGTCGGCGATATCCTGGTTGCCCTGGCCTCCACCGCCCTCGCCGATACCGACGACCTCCAGGCCGCCCTCGGCGCCGGCCGCATCGGGCAGCCCACGCCGGTCACCGTGGTGCGCGCCGGCGAGGTACGCGATCTCAGCGTCACGCCGGGCGAGCGTCCCTGATGCCAGGGGCCTCTTCCGCCAGCCCACCCCGGCCCCGGCCGAGCAGCTACGATCGAACAAAGCCCATGCTGGAAACCGGCACCACCGGCCCCTTGATTCGCGTCGCCGTCCGTGCGCCCTATCCCTCCGTGCGCGCCGGCCTCCGCGCCATGCTCGCCGCCGAACCCGGCTTCCTCCTGGTGGACGAGGCGGATGACGAAGCTGATGTCACCATCGTGGATATCGAGGGCGCCGCCGGCAGTGGCGACTGGCCCCGGCGCCCTGCCGTCGTCCTCGCGGATTCCCCTGCAGCCTTCGCAGCTGCCGTCCCCGCCGAGGGCATGCCGATGGCGTACATCCTGAAGGAGGCCACCAGCACCGAGCTCACGGCGGCAGTTCGCGCCGTGGCCGCCGGGCTCATCGCCCTTGAACCTGCGGTGGCGACGCTGTGGCAACGCCCCTCGTTGACTCCCGCCGCTCCCTCCTCCGGCTCCCCGTCCCTCACACCGCGCGAGCTCGAGGTCCTGCGCCTCGTGGCGGCGGGCCAGCCCAACAAGTCCATCGCCCTCCAGCTGGGGATCAGCGAACACACCGTGAAGTTCCATATCGGAACTGTGCTGGGGAAGCTCAACGCCGCCAGCCGCGCCGAGGCCGTCGCGCTCGCCGTCCGCGCCGGCCTCCTCCCGCTCTGAGCTACTCCAGGTCAACCAGCCGGTCGCCCTCGCGCACAATGTCGCCGACCGCGACGTGCACCTGGCGCACGACCCCGGCCCCCTGCGCGACAACTCGATGCTCCATCTTCATCGCATCCAGCGTCAGCAGCAGTTGGCCCGCTTCCACGGCATCGCCGGCTCCCACTCTCACCGAGGCTACCGTCCCGGCGAGCGGCGCCACGATAGCGATGTCGCCTGCAGCCTCGGCGTGCGCCCTCCGCGGGATGGCGGGAGGCCCTTCCAACCTCACCACCGTTTCCACG
>JBBIVC010000306.1:0-3003 GCA_037439905.1 Thermoflexus sp. | reverse complement strand
GAGGAGCTACGGGACCGGCTGGTAGCGCGCTACTACCGCGCCCAGCGGGTGATTTCACCGGATCTGCGACGGGAGTTCGAGCCGTCGCACGCGCCGGCGCCGGCCCCCTTCCCGGACCGGTTGCGGAACGAGCTGGTGCGGTGGCAGACGGTGACGCAGTTGCCGGAGTTTCTTCGCTACGCCGACCGCAACAGCATGGCGTTCAGCCGCGAGGTACGGATGCCGTTCCTCGATCATCGTCTTGCGGAGTACTGCATGGGGCTGCCCCCGGCGCTTGTGCTGAACCGGGCCACGACGAAAGTGGTGCTCCGGGAGGCGATGCGGGGGATGGTGCCGGACGAGATCCTGGACCGCCGGGACAAGTTCGCCTACGCGCCGCCGCAACATGAATGGAACCATGGCGTGCTGGAACCATGGCTGCGGACGATGCTGAAGGCCGCGGAGCGGCGGGATTCGGCCTTCAGCCCGGCAGCGGTGCGGAAAATCAGCCAGGAGTTTTCCGGGGGGGCACAACGATACGGTTGCCTGGCGGGTCGCCTCGACGGAGGCATGGTTCCAGCGGATGGTTGATTGAGGCCCACCACCGGGCGGTAGAGCGCGTTCCGCGGCGCCCGCAGCGGGAAATAAGGCGCATGAACTGGTAACCTGCGAGATTGCACGGAAGTGAAGACCGTTCGGCTTTGGCGGGCCGGCCTGCCGCAGCCAAGAACTCCAAGCGAAAAGAGGACTGAGAAGATGGCGATTTCTTTCGAAGGCCAGGTTGCCCTGGTCACCGGCGCTGGCGCCGGGCTGGGACGCGCATATGCGCTGGACCTCGCAAAGCGGGGCGCGAAGGTGGTAGTGAACGACCTCGGCGGGGACCCGCATGGCCAGGGCGCGGATGCGGCCCCGGCGCGCAAGGTGTGCGATGAAATCAAGGCTGCGGGCGGTGAGGCGACCCCGAACTTCGATAGCGTGGCGAGCTACGATGGCGGCTTCAACATGGTGAAGACCGCGATCGACACCTACGGGCGGCTCGACATCGTGATCTGCAACGCGGGCATCCTCCGCGATGTCGCCTTCCACAACATGAGCGAGCAGGACTGGGACGCGGTGTTCGCGGTGCACATCAAGGGTTCGTTCACCGTGCTGCGCGCGGCCTGGCCGGTGTTCCGGCAGCAGTCGTACGGGCGCGTGGTGCTGACAACGTCGTCGTCGGGGCTGTACGGGCAGTTCGGGCAGGCCAACTACGGCGCGGCCAAGACGGCGATGATCGGTCTGATGAACGTGCTGAAGCAGGAAGGCGCCAAGTACAACGTCAATGTGAACACGATCGCCCCGGTGGCCGGGACGCGCCTGACCCAGACGGTGATGCCGGCGGAGATGGTGGAGCGCCTGAAGCCGGAGTTCGTTGTCCCGGCGGTGACCTGGATGGTCTCGAAGGAGTGCCAGGATAGCGGGATCATCATTGAAGCCGGCGCCGGCAACTTCAACCGGGCGTCGATTGTGAAGGGCCCGGGCGTGCAGCCGGGAATGGCCGAGGTGAAGGACGCCGAGTGGGTCCAGGCGAACTGGGACAAGATCATGAGCCTTGAGGGGGCGGAGCCGATGTGGCGGACCGGCCAGACCCTGAAGGATTACCTCGCATCGAAGGCGGCCCAGGGCTAACGATCTCCCGGCAGGGGGCACAGCCAAACGGGGGACGCGCTTGCGTCCCCCGTTTCGTGTCCCTGCCAGGTGCGGGCGCTGGATGGTCTCAGGCGGCTCCGCCATCGGCGGCGGGTGCGGCATCCTGGGCGCCCGCGCTCGAGCGCTGGCCAAGCTCGCGGTCGAGGAAGAGCAGGCCCGTGCGGTCGTCGCCGACCATGCGGAGGCGTTCGAGGATGGTGGAGACGGTGGCCTCTTCCTCGACCTGTTCGTTCACGAACCACTGGAGGAGCGGGAGGCTGGCGAAGTCGTGCTCTTCGAGGGCCTTCGCGTAGAGGTCGTGGATGGCGCGTGTGACGCGCTGTTCGTGGGCGAGGGCGGCTTCGAAGGTGGCGAGCACGGTATCGGGCGTTGGAGCTGGCGCGGCGATTGCCTGGAGCTGGAGCCTGCCTCCGC
Source organism: Thermoflexus sp. (assembly GCA_037439905.1). GTDB lineage: Bacteria > Chloroflexota > Dehalococcoidia > Tepidiformales > Tepidiformaceae > Amarobacter. Next base: position 921 of record JBBIVC010000306.1, on the reverse strand, counting down.
GGTCGAGGACGAACTGGATGAACTTCATGGCGTGGAGGTGCTCTTCCTGGGACTGGAGGCGCATCCACGTGGCCATGCCGGGCAGGCTGCGCAGTTCGAAATCTGCGCCCATCTGGAGGTAGGCGAAGGAGGATTCGAACTCAAGCCGGACCTGGTCGTTGTAGGCGCGGGTGAGCGAGGGAGAGAGCTGCATCGGGTTCCTCGGGAGCGTATCGCCGGGTTCGGGTGCCAGTGTACGACACGGGAATCGAACAGATGGGAGGGCCGGGGCGCGCTTGCGGTAGGATCGCGCACATGGCCGGGTATTCGGGGACTCCGTTGCCGCAGAAGCTGGGTATCAAGCCGGGCGCGCGGGTGGCGCTGGTCGACCCACCGGCAGGATTCCACGAGCTCCTGGGCGAACTCCCCGGGGGTGCGTCGTTCGTGGCGCCCGCGGCTGGCGCCATTGATGTGGCGGTGTGTTTCGTGTCCGGCGAGGAGGGGCTGGCAGAGCGGTTTCTCGAATTGAAGCAGCAGCTGCGCCAGGCCGGGGGCCTGTGGATTGCATGGCCAAAGCGGCGCGCCGGGGCGCCGGCAGGCATCGGCGAGAACGCGATCCGCGAGGTGGGGCTGGCAGCCGGGCTCGTGGACAACAAGGTGTGCGCGATCGACGAGCGCTGGTCGGGGCTGCGTTTCGTCTTCCGCCGGGAGGACCGGCACTGATGAACGGTCCGCTGGTGGCGGTGACCTGCGGGGCGACGCCCGATAGCCGGGGGTTCGAACGCGCGAGCCTGAACCTCAGCTACCTGCGGGCGCTGGAGGCAGCGGGTGCGCTGCCGCTGGTGATCACGCCGGGGATCCGGGGGGACCGCGTCCGCGAGACGCTGCGCCGGTGCGGGGGGCTCGTGCTGCCCGGCGGCGGCGATGTGGCGCCTGCCCGCT
>JBBIVC010000305.1:0-3013 GCA_037439905.1 Thermoflexus sp. | reverse complement strand
AAGGAGTCGCACCGCTCGCCGGACCGGTCGATGGCGGGTGAAACGTGGCCGCACGAGGTGAAGGCAAGGAGCAGCGTCCCCAAAAGCGCGATTGCCATGAGACGGGAGAAGCCGGGCATCCCGGCCAGCATCCGCCCGTCGCCCGCCGGCGGAGTGGGCCTATTGGTCCGGATTGTGGGACCGGCCGGGCCGCCCACACCCCGGGACATGCAAAAGGGCCGTCACCTGGTGGCGTGACGGCCCTTTTGCGTGCCCGGCGCGGGAGAGGGTCGCGCCAGGATGGGGAAGGCTGAATCAGGCAGCGCTGGCGACGCGGTGCTCTTCGTTGGTGATGAAGTCGCCGTCCTGGAGCCAGTTCTTGAACTGCTTCTCCGCGCCGCAAACCTTGCAGACGCCGCGGCTCAGCGGGCCGTTCGGCTCTTCAATCCGCCACCGGTGGAAGTGGTCCGGGGCGCTCGCCTGGGGCGACTCGATCGTGGCCTGTGCCATGGGGTGGACCAATCCTTTCGTGTTGACTCGCCTCGCGGCGGTCGGCTACGCTTGTTTTCGGTGACCGCTGGTACTAGCAATTCAGTAGCAACGGCCGTACACGAATAATAGCATCCGGCACTATCGTGTCAATAGCTACAGCGCTAGCTTCTGACACGAATCCTTTACTTCGCCGGGACCAGGGAGCCTCCACCCATGGCCCAACGCCCTGAGAGTGACACAGCCCGGAAGTCCTACAACCACCCCTGTGTGATCGCTCAGACCCTCGATATCCTTGGCGACCGCTGGACCCTCCTCATCCTCCGCGACCTCATGGCCGGCCTCCACCGCTACAACGACATCCTCGAAAGCTGCGCCGGCATGTCGCCGAACGTCCTCTCCGATAGGCTCAAGCGGCTCGAAGCCGAAGGCCTGGTCCGCCGCGACTACTACCGCGAGCTCCCGCCCCGCGTTGAATACACCCTCACCGAAAAAGGCTGGGCGGTCCGGCCCATCCTCCTCGCCCTGCTGGACTGGGGGCGCCAGTATGTCGACACCATCACCGTCGACAAGGTCGGCAGCAGTGTCAGCCACGATTTCGCCCTCCGGGTCATCCCCGCTTTCTCCTTCCAGCCGTCGCGGGCCGAAGACCTGACGGCCCGCATGACCGTCGAAATCTCGGACTGCGACAGCTGCAACACCTGGACGTTCGATATCACCGACGGCCATATCCTCCCCCGGCGCAACGGCAGCAGCGATTTCGACGTCTACCTCAAGACGAACACCGAAGGATTCTTCAAGTTCATTCGTGGCGAGGCCCCGGCCCCCGAGGTTGGCGAGTTCCGAGGCTCCGTTGAGACCGCCGCCTCCATCCAGTCCTGCTTCCAGGCGCACTGATTACCGCGCAACCCGGCTCCGCGATATCCTTTCCGCCAATGCCCACCTCACTCGCTCCCGTCTCCATCGACGAGCTGCGCGACATCGCGAAGCGCGTCCGCAAGCACATCGTGACCATGGTGTACCAGGCGCAGAGCGGCCATCCCGGCGGCTCACTCTCGTCCGTCGAACTCGGCGTGTCGCTCTTCTGGAATCACCTCAGGTGCGACCCGGCGAACCCTTCGTGGCCCGACCGCGACCGGTTCATCCTCTCCAAGGGCCACGCCACGCCCTTCTACTACAGCGTCCTCGCTGAACGCGGCTACTTCAGCCCCGAGCTCCTCAGCGGCTTCCGTACCCTTGGTAGCCCCCTCCAGGGCCACCCCTCCATGTCCGCAGCCCCCGGCATCGAAATGTCCGGCGGCTCGCTCGGACAGGGGCTCTCCTTCGCTATCGGCCAGGCGCTCGCAGGCCGGCTCGACGGCCGCGACTACCGCTGCTGGGTCCTGATGGGCGATGGCGAGCTCAACGAGGGCCAGGTGTGGGAAGCCGCCATGGCCGTCCCTCACTTCGACCTGGGCGATCGCATCATTGCCCTTGTCGATCGCAACGGGATCCAGAACGACGGGTTCGCCGACAACATCATGAAGACCCACCCGGTCGAGATGTGGACGGGCTTCGGCTGGCGCGTCCTTGAATGCGATGGCCACGACATGGCCGCCGTCGACCAGGCCCTCTCCGAGGCCGAAAAGCCTCACGAGCGCCCCCGCGTCGTCGTCGCCCACACCGTCAAGGGAAAGGGCGTCAGCTTCATGGAGAACAATCCCGGCTTTCACGGGAAGGCGCCGACGAAGGAACAGCTGGAACAGGCGCTCGCCCAGATTGAAGGAGGGCTCTCATGACCCCGGCGCCAGCCTCCGCGGCCACTCGCGAAGCGTACCCGTTCGCGCTCATCGAACTCGTTGAGCAGGGTGTCGACGTCGTCGCGATCGACGCCGACCTCTCGGTCTCGACCATGGGCTACCAGTTCGGGGAGAAATACCCGGAACGCTGGCTCTCGGTCGGTGTCGCCGAACAGAACATGGTTGGCATCGCCGCTGGCTTTGCAGCCGCGGGGAAGACCGCCTTCATCGCGAGCTTCGCCGCCTTCCTCCCCGGCCGCTGCTTCGACCAGCTCCGCACATCCGTCGCCCAGCCGCGCGGGGGCCTCAACGTGAAGTGCGTCGCCAGCCACGGCGGCATTACCGTCGGCGAGGATGGGATGAGCGCCCAGGCGATCGAAGACCTGGCCCTGGTCACCTCGCTCATCCCCTTCGACGTGGTCGTCCCCGCCGACTTCGAGTCGGCCCGCCAGGCCATCGTCGCCGTGGGCAAGACCGCCCGGCCGTCCTACGTCCGCACCGGCCGCCCAAAGGTTGCCGGGATCTACGACGCCAGCTACCGGTTCGAGCTCGGCAAGGCCAACCTGCTGCGGCCCGGGACCGATGTCACCCTCATCGCCTGTGGGATTATGGTGGGGGTCGCGCTCCAGGCCGCGGAGCTCCTCGCCAGCGAAGGCATCTCCGCCCGCGTCCTCGATATGGCCACCATCAAGCCGCTCGACCGCGAGGCTGTCCTGGCCGCCGCTCGCGAGACCGGCGCCATCGTGACCGCCGAGGAGCACCAGACC
>JBBIVC010000304.1:0-3017 GCA_037439905.1 Thermoflexus sp. | reverse complement strand
CGCCGGCACGGAGGACGCCGCTGTAGACGCGGATGTAGGCGAGCCGGCCGACGTACGGGTCGGTGACGATTTTGAAGGCGATGGCTGCCAGGGGCTCGTCGTCCGAGGGGCGCCGCTCGACTTCGCCGCCATGCTTGGGGTCGACGCCCTTGACCGCGGGCACATCGACGGGGCTTGGGAGGTAGTCGACAACGGCATCGAGCATCAGCTGGACGCCCTTGTTCTTGAGGGCCGACCCGCAGAGGACGGGATGGGCGAGGTTGGCGAGGGTGGCACGGCGGACGGCGGTCTTGAGTTCGTGGGCGCCGATTTCGTGGCCTTCCAGGTAGCTGATGGCGATCTGGTCATCCACGTTGCCGATGCCCTCGATGAGCTTTTCGCGGGCCTCGGCGGCTGCCTGCACGAGGTGGGCGGGGATTTCGCGGCGCTCGGGCTTATCGCCCTTTTCGCCGCCGAACCACCACCAGCACTGCTCGATGAGGTCGATGCAGCCATCGAACTCGGCCTCGGAGCCGACGGGGATCTGAAGCGGGACGGGGTTTGCGCCCAGGCGGTCGACCATCATGTCGACGGTGCGCCAGAAGTCGGCGCCGGTGCGGTCCATCTTGTTGACGAAGGCGATGCGCGGGACGCCGTAGCGGTCGGCCTGGCGCCAGACGGTCTCGGACTGGGGTTCGACACCGGCGACGGCATCGAAGACGACGACGCCGCCATCGAGCACGCGGAGGCTGCGCTCGACTTCGGCGGTGAAGTCGACGTGGCCGGGGGTATCGATCAGGTTGATCTGGTGGTTGTTCCATTCGCAGGTGGTGGCGGCGGAGGTGATGGTGATGCCGCGCTCGCGTTCCTGCTCCATCCAGTCCATGACGGCGGCGCCTTCGTGGGTCTCGCCGATTTTGTAGGTTTTCCCGGTGTAAAAGAGGACGCGTTCGGACACGGTCGTCTTGCCCGCGTCGATGTGGGCAATGATGCCGATGTTCCGGATGCGTTCGATCTCAACAGTGCGGGGCATGAGTCTCCTGCGGCTTTCGCTTACCAGCGGTAGTGGACGAAGGCACGGTTGGCCTCGGCCATGCGGTGGGTGTCGTCGCGGCGCTTGATGGCAGCGCCGGTGCCATTGGCGGCATCGAGGAGCTCGTTGGCGAGCTTCTCGCTCATCGAGCGGCCGTTGCGGTTGCGGGCGGCGGTGAGGATCCAGCGCATCGAGAGCGCGAGCCGGCGATCGGGGCGAATCTCGACGGGGACCTGGTAGGTGGCGCCGCCGACGCGCCGCGGCTTGACTTCGAGCACCGGAGTGGTCTGGCGGACGGCCTGCTGGAAGACATCCAGGGGGTCGCGGCCGGTCTGATCCTGGATGCGGCTGAACGCGCCATAGACGACGCGCTCAGCGGTGCTCTTCTTCCCGCGGGTCATCACCTTATTGATGAGGATTTGCACCGTCGGGTTGCCGTAGCGCGCATCGGGCGGCGTCGGTCGCTTCTCGGGTCGGTTGCGTCGGGCCATGGATCAGGACTCCGGTTTTCGAATGGTTCGGCGGCCTACTTCTTGCGGCCGGTGGGCTGGGCATTCTTGCGAGTGCCGTACTTGCTGCGTCCCTGCTTGCGGTTGTTGACGCCGGTCGCATCGAGGGCGCCGCGGACGATGTGGTAGCGGACACCGGGGAGGTCCTTGACGCGGCCGCCGCGGACGAGCACGACCGAGTGCTCCTGGAGGCTGTGGCCCTCGCCGGGGATGTAGGCTGTGACTTCGATGCCGTTGACGAGGCGGACGCGGGCGACCTTGCGGAGCGCGGAGTTCGGCTTCTTCGGCGTCTGGGTGCGGACCTGGGTGCACACGCCGCGCTTCTGGGGGTTGCCCTTGGCGGTGGCCTTGGTGAGGCGGCCGGTGTGCGAGTTGAAGCTGAAGAGCAGGGCAGGCGCGCCTGACTTCCTGGTCTTCGGGGTGCGTCCCTTGCGGACAAGCTGGTTGATGGTCGGCATTGCTGCTTCCCCTGCTTTTCAGCGGATTTCGTGCGGCCCGCCGGGGCGGGTCGCGGGTGCCGGGCCAGTGGCCTGCGGATTCTGGGCACGAAAACAGGCCGAAAAGCCTGTTCGTGAACAGCGCCCCGAGCTCGTATCGGTCTCGAGGCCGTCTTCAAGCACTCAGCTTCGCGACCTGAGCAAACTCAAACAGTTCGCCAGTCAATAAGCGCCGAAGGAAAAGAGTAGCACAGCGCAAAGTGCTGTCAACTTCGGGCGGGCATGGGCTTGCGGGTTCATTATGACGCGTCGCGGCTTCGTCCGCCCCTCTTCCGGTGAGCGTATCGCCCGGCGCGGGACTGTGGCGCCACGGCCCCGGGCAGGCCGCCTATGACACCCGGATAAGCTCGCCAAGCGGGGGTTCCCCAAACCGCCACCCAACCGTCCGGAGGGAACACCTGCGACGGCCGGTGGGCGCGACCGTTACTTGGTGTAGGCGGCCTCCTGACCAAAGGACGCCAGGCGACATTGTCCTCCCCGTCGCACGGGGGCGTCCGCGCGAGTGGGCGCCCCCACCCCCAAAGCAAGCGGAGGCGGGCACCTCTTTTCCCGAAGAGCGGATTCTGGTTCCCTGTTCCGAGTCCCCTGTTACCATTACGAGCGGTGGTGGAGGATCTCCTGGGACAGGAGTGCGTGTGACGCAGGAAGAATTCTCGGCGGTATGCCCATATCTCGGGCTGGCGGACGATGCCGATTCCCACGCGACTTACGCCACAGAGGCACATCGCTGTTATCGGCTGGCCAGCCCGACGCGCATTGCGGCGCCGCACCAGGAGAGCTACTGCCTGGGCGCGAACCATGTCACGTGCCCGGTCTACCTGGGCGAAGGCGTGCCGGGGGCCGAGCAACGGGCGCCGCGCCCCCAGGCGGCGGTGGCTCCACCCCCGCCGGAGACGGTGAGGGGCCCGAGAGCAGGATCGCGCCAGGCGTTTGGCGGCGGGCGGGCAGGGGCTGCCCCGGCCGGCGGTCAGCGCCCGGCGCGCCGGCAGCCGAGCGCCG
>JBBIVC010000303.1:0-3032 GCA_037439905.1 Thermoflexus sp. | reverse complement strand
CCGCCCACAGGTATCCCCCCACCACGTCGCTCGGCCAGTGGACTCCCATGTAGACGTTCGCCAGCCCGTTGAGCGCGGCAAGGGCGCCGCACCCCCAGGCCAGGCTTCGCCGGGCGTATCCCGGCATGGGCGATTGCCAGGCGGCCACGGCGATGAGCGCAAAGAGCACGGTGCCGCTCATTACGTGGCCGGAGGGAAAGCTGGAGCTCGTGAAGGTATCGCGCACATCGACCAGCCCCGGGGCGGGGCGGGGGCGGTCGACCACCTGCTTCAGGCCGGATTGCAGCGCCGGCAGCAGGACGAGCGTGCACCCACAGTAGGCCGCGAGCCGCCATCGCCGGGCCGACAGGGCTGCCACGACGAGCAGGGCGCCAAGCCCCAGCACCGTCTCGGTGGAGGTGACGAAGCGGATGGCCTTCGCCGGGCCTTCGAGCGCGCCGGGGAGGTCCTGCACGCGGCGCGCAAGCCAGAGGTCCGCGGGAAGACGGGCGTGCAGGTGGGCGAGCCAGGAGAGAGCGATCGCACAGGCCAGCAATGCCACCAGCAACCACGGCCAGGCGCGTGTCCCGGCATGCTGGCTGGCGGCGTGCCCGGCCATGGCCTCAGGCGTCCATCATCAGTCCGCGACGGGCGTCTCGAGCTCGAACGCGGTGTGCAGCGCCCGGACCGCGTCGTGCACGCGGTCGGCGGAGATGATGCAGGTGAGGCGGATTTCGCTGGTGGAGATCAGCTCGATGTTGATGCCCGCATCGAAGAGCGCGCGGAACATCCGGGCAGCGTAGCCATGGGCGGTCTGGATGCCCACGCCCACGATGCTCACCTTGCCCAGGTTGGCATCTGAGCTGTACCCGGGCGCGCCGACCTTTTCGCAGATCTCGGGCATGAGGCTCTCCGCCTTCCGCAGGTCCTTGCGCGAAAGCGTGAAGGTGAGGTCGGTCAGGTTGCCCTCGCTCGAGTTCTGGACGATCGTGTCGACGCTGATGCCGGCCTCGGCGAGCGGTTCGAAGATGTTGGCGGCGATGCCCGGCTGGTCGGGCACGCGGCGGATGGTGATCTTCGCGACGTCGGAGTCGTGGGCGATGCCGCGCACGCGGTTTCGTTCTTCCAAGTCTGCTTCTCCTCGAATGAGGGTGCCTGGCGCCTCGACCATGCTCGAGGTCACGAGGATGGGGACGTTGTAGACGGATGCCAGCTCCACGGCGCGGTTGTGCATCACCGTCGAGCCCTGGGTGGCCAGCTCCAGCATCTCCTCGTAGCTGATGTCCTTCAGCTTGCGAGCCGTCGGGACGATACGGGGATCGGCGGTATAGACGCCTTCAACGTCCTTGCAGTTCTCGCAGCGGTCGGCGCCGAGGGCGATGGCGAGGGCGACGGCCGTCGTATCGCTCGCGCCGCGGCCGAGGGTGAAGATCTCCTGGTCTTCGTTGACGCCCCAGTATCCGGCGACCACGGGCACGCGGCCGGCGGCGAGCTCGGCGCGGACACGGTCCGCTTCGACGCGGGAGATGCGGCCCTGGTAGTGGCGGCCCTGGGCGATGATCCCGGCTTGCTGCCCGGTGAGCCCGACAGCGTCCTGGCCAAGATGCTTCAGGGCCATGGCGAGGAGGGCGACGGAAACCTGCTCTCCGGTGGAAAGGAGCATGTCGAGTTCGCGGGGCTCCGGGTCGGGCGCTACCTGGAGCGCAAGGTCGAGCAGGTCATCGGTGGCGTTGCCCATGGCCGAGACCACGACAACCACCTGGTCGCCCCCGCGGACACGTTTGATGACGCGCCCCGCGACGTGGCGGATGCGGCCGGCATCGGCGACGGAGGTGCCGCCGTATTTCTGGACAACAAGCATGATGAGAATGTACCCCGGCGCGACGTAACAGGAGAGCTGCGGGGCTACCGCGTCGCGCCTTCGGCCACCGCCTTCACGCTCGGCTCCATGATGTTGCGGGCCACCGGGCCTTCCCAGCGGTCGTAGATCGTGCCCTTGCGGTCCACCACGTAGACCACCGGCTCGCGCAGCGACCCATCCGGCCACAGCAGCCACTCGCGGGCGGTCGGGTTCAGCTCGCGCTTGTCGAAGTTCCGCCAGACCTCGATGTGCACGAAGTCCACATCCTTCTTGTAGAGGTCGTGCAGGTACTCCACCTCCTCGTTGACGGGGCCGCAGAAGCGCGACGTGCAGAACGCCGGGGTGGAGAACACGATGACCAGGGGCCGCCCGGCGGCAATCGCGTCCTTGATTTTCACGTCGTGCATGTCGTTCGGGGGCTCGCCCGAGTCGATTTCGCGGATGTCCTTCACGTCGGCTTTCGTGAGGTTGTCGCTTTTGTAGGCTGCCTGGCCCGGCGCGGGCATGTTCGGCTTCGCGTAGACCTCGAAGCCCACGCTCGCCACGCCCTTTGTGCCGTCCTTGAGGGTGGCTTCGACAGCGATGCCCCATGGCCCGGCGTGGTCGAAGGCGACCGGGACGAAGTACCCGACACGGTCCTCATCCTGCCCGCCATGGACGTGGACTTCGCCGCCAGCGTGGATGTGGCGCACTTCCTGGCCGACCCCGGGCGCGCTCTGGACGGCATCGGCGGCGAACACGGGCTTCGGGTTGCCGGGCTCGCGCAGGTCATAGAAGGTGGCCCTGGCGGTTGCGCCGCCCTGGGGCTGGTCGTTCGCATCGGTGATGCCGAAGACGAAGTTGTTCTGGCCCACGTAGAAATCCGAGCCAGCAACCACGACGTTGATTTTCCCGCGCTGGTCTGGCGGGATGTTCCGGGCCGGGTCGCTCGTCGTTGGGAATGAATCCGCGGGGCCTGCGCCGTCATCGCCGCCGCAGGCGAGCAGCAGCACCGAAAGGCCGGCGGCCGCGAGGAAGAGGGGCACTCGAAGCATGGGGACACCAGGCGGCCGGGCGCTCTGTGGGCGCCACGGAGCCGCGATTCAGGATACAGGCCGGGCCGGGAAAGGGCAGGCTAACGGCGCGGCAGCGCCTCGATGTTCAAGGCGTGGCACGCACCGGCTTGCGCGCGAGGATAAAGAAGATCGACCCG
>JBBIVC010000302.1:0-3037 GCA_037439905.1 Thermoflexus sp. | reverse complement strand
TCCGCCCGGGCCGGTGAGGTTGCGCCGGGCGGAAGGGCCTCGGTGATTTCCCGCCGCACCCGCATACCACCGGATGCGGCGGCCATGGCCTTCAGCGTGAGTTCGGAGCCGTTGCCCCGGTGGCGCACGCGGCAGGTGTAGCCCGCGTGGTGCATCCGCCAATCGGCGGTATCGAAGTAGGTGTCGTCGAGTTCCTTGACCCCGGCGGGCGTGACGCTAAAGCCCGGGACGACCGCGGACTGCAGCCAGCGCAGGACAGGCCGGGTATCGAGGGCGGCATACTGCCACTCCACTTCGAGCTGGTCGGTTGCCATGTGGGGCATCATACCGTTCCGCCGTGCGAGGGGCCGCCGGGGACCTGTTGGTGGTCCCCAACGGCGGCTGGCCGGCGGCCGGGTCGAGACGGGCGGTTGCGTCACCCCCGGGCGCCACGCATGCTACGGGCACAATCAGCCCCGAAGCATAAGGAGTTCTCCACCATGGTCATGGCTCTCGATGGGATCAAGGTCCTCGACCTTTCGCGCCTGGCGCCGGGGCCGCACTGCTCGATGCTGCTGGCGGATTTTGGCGCGGACGTCACGCTGGTCGAGGCGGTCCCGGGCGCCTCGGCGAAGCTGGGCAGCACAGGTTTGCGCCGGAGCGAAGCGGCGGACCGGGCGGCGGCGTACAACGCGCTGGGGCGTGGCAAGAAGTCGATTGCGCTGAACCTGAAGGACGAGGCGGCGCGGGAGATCTTCTACACGATGGTGAAGGGCGCGGACGTGGTCATCGAAGGGTTCCGGCCGGGCGTGGTGAAGCGGCTCGGGGTGGATTACGACACGCTTGCGGCCATCAACCCGCGCATCATCTGCTGCTCGATCTCCGGCTTTGGGCAGACGGGCCCGTATTCGAATCTCGTGGGCCACGACATCAACTACATCTCGATCGGCGGGGCACTCGGGGTGACGGGGCGGCCGGGCCAGCCGCCATCGATCCCGGTCAACCTGGTGGCCGACTTCGCGGGAGGCGGGCTTACGGCGGCGTTCGCCATCTGCCTGGCGATCATCGCGCGGGAGAAGACGGGGCGCGGCCAGAACATCGACATCGGCATGAGCGACGGCGTCCTTTCGCTCATGACGAGCGCGTTCTCGCAGTTTTTCTCTTCGGGCGTGGCGATCCGGCCCGGGAGCTACCTGCTGAACGGCGCGGCGCCGTTCTACAACACGTACCAGTGCTCAGACGGGCGGTGGTTCTCGATCGGGAGCATCGAGCCCCACTTCTACGAGGCGCTTTGCCGGGTGCTGGGCACCGAGGATCTGCTGACGAAGCAGTTCGCCCAGGACGAGTGGCCCGCGATGATCGAACGGTTCGCGGCCATCTTCAAGACGAAGACGGCGGACGAGTGGATGGCGCTGATGTCGCAGTACGACATCTGCGCGGCGCCGGTGCTGGAGATGGAGAACGTGGTCACCAACGAGCACAACCTGGCGCGCGGGATGGTGGTGGAAGTCGACTCGCCCATCGGCAAGGTGAAGCAGATCGGCGTCGGGCCGAAGCTGAGCGACACGCCTGGCCAGGTGCGGTCGACCGCACCGCTCATTGGGCAGCACACCGATGAGATCCTGAAGTCGCTGGGGTATGACGAAGCGAGAATCGCGGCGCTGCGAGAAGCGGGGACGGTCGGCTAAGGACGCGGAATGCGTTCGAGGGGCGCGAGCTCCTCGGCGTAGACGGCGCGAAGGGCCTCATCCATCCGCTGGCTGAAGCGGCGGTAGGCGGCGAGCAGGGCTTCGCCTTCCGGAGTGATGCGCGTGTGTCCACCGCCCGCTCCGCCAACTTCGGAGTGCACAAGCGGGTAGCCGAGGTTCGCTTCGAGCTCTTTCACCTTGCCCCAGGCGCGGCGGTACGAGAGGCCCATCGCGGCGGCGGCCTGGGAAAGCGAACCCGTATCGGCGACGAGCTGGAGCAGCCGGAGGCGGTAGTCGGACATCACCAGCCTGCCGCCGGCTTCGAGCCAGAGCTTCTGCCGCGGTTCGAACGAAGTCACATGGGCAGCCTAGCGCCGGAAGCGAGCTCTGTCAGCGGTGGCGGCGCGCCCGCGCTCAAGGGAGCCGGCAGATGTCGCGGTAGGTCTTCGCGGGCTGGTTCGCGTAGCCGTAGTCGAAGAGCCGGGCGATGTACGCCGGGGTATCGGCGCCATCGCCGATGGTGCCAAGGTACCTGGTCGCGGCGGCACACCCGGCAATCACGCTGCCGTGTTCCTGGTAGCCTTTGCGGAACTCCTGGGCGGCGATGGAAAACACGATCTCCTTGCCTTCGCGGATCGCGCGGTCGATTGCCTCGGTGGGGTCGTGCCCGAGCGCGGCGGTTGCGACGGCGATGCGAAAGAGGGCGTACCCCTCGAGCGCGGGCCGGCCCGCGCCGCGGCCGGTCTCGGCCTTCCAGTCGCGCAGATCGGAAGCGCCGATGAGGCCGTCGTAGGCGGCGATAGCCTCTTCGAACCGGGCTTTCGCGAAGAGCGCGTCGGCGTCGAGGACGGCGTGGTACAGGTACTCGGGCGGATCAAACTCGGTTGCTGCCAGGCGGTAGCGGCCGCCGGAAAGCTCATAGCTGTAGGTAGCGGCACGCGTGGGGCCGGCCGCGATATCGAGCTTTCCGCCGTGGATGAGGAGGCGGCTGAGCGCGGCTTCGCCCTCGAACTGGACACGGTCGATGTTGGGGATTCCGTTGTCTGCCGGGCCGATATCCCGCCAAGCCGTTCCGTCCCACGATTGCACCCTGACAAAGCTGGTGCAGATGCTGGCGGTACAGGTGTTGACCAGGTAGCTGATTTCGGCGCCTGGCTCACCGTCGCGGTCGGACACCTGGAAGAGCGCGGCGCCCAGGAGCGAGACATCAGCCGAGCCATCGGAGGCGAACTCCTCGAGCTTCTGCGAACCGGACGGACGGAAGAGCACCACCGCGGGAAATGGCGTGCGGGGAGCCGGCGAGTGCAGGGGAATGTGCCACGCGGGATCGGGCAGGCCGTCCCTGTCGACGTCCCCGGCCGCGCAGAACA
>JBBIVC010000301.1:0-3043 GCA_037439905.1 Thermoflexus sp. | reverse complement strand
ACCGCCAATCGCGCCAGAGTCTGCCGCAACCGGGATTACCGGGATCCCGGCCCGGGCGAAGATGCGCACATACGCCTGGAACGCAGCGTCGTAACTGGCATCGAGCGTGTCCCAGCCCGTATCAAAGCTGTAGGCGTCCTTCATCGTGAACTCCCGAAGCCGGACCAGGCCGCCGCGGGGCCGAGGTTCGTCGCGGAACTTCGTCTGGATCTGGTAGAGCGTGACCGGCAGGTCCCGGTAGCTCTGGATGTGCCGCGACGCAAGCAGGCTCATGCCCTCCTCGTGCGTTGGCCCAAGCACAAACCCGCGCTCTTTCCGGTCGGCGAGCCGGAAAAGTGTCTGACCCATGGTCTCGGCGCGCCCTGTCTGCTCCCACATCTCGATGGGGTTCAGCGCCGGGAGGTGGACCTCTTGCGCCCCGCTCCGGTCCATCTCCTCGCGGATGATGGCCTCAATGCGGCGAATGACGCGCCAGCCAACGGGCGTGAAAGAGTAGAGCCCCGCGGCGAACGGCGTGATGAGCCCCGCCCGGAGCAAGAGTTTGTGGCTCGCGAGCTCTGCTTCCGACGGCGGCTCGCGGAGCGTCTTCAGCATCAGCCTGCTCATGCGCATGGTGGGGGCTCCAGCTTCGGGGGTGTGGATGAACGTTGCGGCTCGCCCGCCGTTCCGGTCAAGCGCGTCGCGGCCGGTCGAGTTCCTCGGAGTCGATAATGAGGGTGACCGGCCCATCGTTGACCAATCCAACCTCCATCTCAGCGCCGAAAACTCCCCGTGCGCACCGCAGGCCAGCTTTCTCGATCGATTCGCAAAGGCGGTCAAACAGCGGGCGCGCCACCGGTCCCGGCGCCGCACGGTCGAACGACGGCCGCCTGCCGCGCCGCACATCGCCGTAGAGGGTGAACTGGCTGACGCACAGCACCTCGGCGCCGGTGTCCAGGGCGGAAAGGTTCATCTTGCCCGAGCTGTCCTCGAAGATTCGAAGCTCCGCCAGTCGCGCGGCGAACCGGTCCGCCACGGCCGGGGTGTCCTCGATCGCAATCCCGGCGAGCACGAGAAGCCCCGGGCCGATCTCGGCGACGCGACGGCCCTGGACGGCAACCCACGCCGACGATACACGCTGGATGACGAGTCGCACCTAGCTCGCCGGCCCCATGCCCGAAAGCGGCACGACGAGCACGGCCTTCCGCCACAGCTGCTCGCGGAACGCGCTGTCGCGGAAAATGTCGCCGGCACGGTCGCCGTGTTCCATCATCGCTCGCATGGTGACGCCGTGGATAAGCGCATGGAGGATGTCGGTTGCGCGGTCGGCGGTCGTCGCGTCGAAGGCGGCGGCGAAGTGGGCGTGGATGGCCCGGCGCCAGACCGCACGAGACTCCTGCTGCAACGCCCTGGCGGTCTGGTCGCCGCCGAGTGCCTCGCAGCTCATCAGCCGCATGAGGTCGTGGTTGTCCGCGACGAAGTCCAGGGTTTCGTCGATGATCTCGCGAAGCCGGGCAGGCGTCATTGCTGGCCCGGGCTCCAGGGTGCGGATGTTGCGTTCCGGGCGGATGGTCCAGAGCGCATCGAGCAGGCTGCGCTTGCTCGGGAAGTAGTAGAAGACCGCGGCATCGGTCACGCCCGAACGGGCGGCTACCTCGCGTACGGTGGTGTCATCGAAGCCATCCCGCGCGAAGAGCTCCAGGGCTGCGGCGAGAATGCGGCGCCGCGTGTCGTCGCGGCCACGCTGGGCGGGAGCAGGGGGGTCCGTGGGTGAGGGGGTCGCAGGTGTCATGCCTTGCAGCGCTCCCCAGCATCCAGGGTGGCGTTGATGAGCGTGCGGATGCGGTTGCGGAAGTATTCCTGTTCGACAACCCCCGGCGCGTCGGACCCGTAAGTCATCACGACATCCCACAGCGCTCCGGCCAGCAAGTACCACGCGAGATCAGCAACCCTGCGGGCCGCATCCTGGCCATAAAGGCCCGCGGCGGCGGAGGAAAGCTCCTCCCGAAAGCGGAGTTCAGATTCCACCATGTAGCCGAGCGGTCCGGGCCGGCCGCGGAGCTGTTCGCGCATCAGGAGCCTGGCGAATTCGGTGTTGCTCGCCCACCACGAGAAGCGCCGGTGCATGAAGTCCGCGAGGGCTTCCCGGCTGACTTGCGAGGCCGGGGGCGGGTCATCGCCGTATTCGGGCGTTACCAGCAGCGCTTCGTAGATCTCCGCCTTGTCGCGGAAGTGGTAGTGGATGGTGGGGTCGCTAATGCCGCAGTGCCGGGCGATCATCCGGATCGAAGTGGCGGCGTAGCCGTGCTGCGTAAACAGCTCGCGGGCAGCGTTGAGGATGCGTCGCCGGGTTGCGTTGGTAGATTCTGCCCGGCCGGCCTGGCGGTTGGGCTGAGCGGACCGGACCATGTCGCGGAGTATATGCCCGGGTCAGGAATCCGAACAGACTTCGGGATGCGAGAACGGTGTTAACTGCTTCACTGAGCGGCGGATGCTTCGGCCGAGGTGGCCGGGGCCGGCGTGGAAGCGGGTTCAGAGGGCGCTGAGTCCGAACTCTCGGTGGAGTCCGTCAGGGCGGAACTCTTGTTGCGGCTGTCGGTCACATACCATCCGCTTCCCTTGAACACGATCGGAGGAGCGTGGAGCACGCGCTTCGCGGTGCCTTCCCCGCACTCTTCGCACGTGTGGGTCGTTTCGGCGTCAAATCCCTGCCGGAGCTCGTAGGTGGCCTTGCAGCTCGGGCAGTGGTACTCGTACGTGGGCAAGGGGGTCACCTCAATCACTCGCCGCGGGTGGGCGGGACTCGGATTCATCGTGACGGTCTTAGCACTCAACTGTCAAGAGTGCTAAGACCTCGAGTGGGGCGAGGCGACCGCGGGTCTTCTTGCCGTGGCACGCCGGGCAACTCAGAATCGGAGGTGGAGAGGTGGCAGAGTGGTTTAATGCAGCCGTCTTGAAAACGGCCGTGGCGAAAGTCACCGGGAGTTCGAATCTCCCCCTCTCCGCCACATCGGCTATCGGCTAGCCGGTCTTCACGGTACGATCCCCGGCGCACTCTCTTCCG
>JBBIVC010000300.1:0-3071 GCA_037439905.1 Thermoflexus sp. | reverse complement strand
GGTCCGCGTCCTCCTGGAGTTGCTCCACAAGCACGTCCTTGTTGAACACGTAGATACCCATCGAGGCCCACTGGCCCCGTGGCTGCGCCGGCTTCTCCTGGAAATCGGTCACCCGCCCGTTGCCATCCAGGTCCAGCACGCCGAACCGGTGCGCTTCCTCCCGCGGCACCTGGTACACCGCCACCGTCGCATCCGCCCCCTGGCTGCGATGGTAGGCCACCATGTTCCGGTACGAGGTCAGGTAGATATGGTCCCCCGCCAGGATGAGCACCTCCCGCGCGCGAGATTCCTCGATCACATACAGGTTCTGGTAGACCGCATCGGCCGTGCCCTGGTACCAGTCGGAATCGGCGCGGCCAAGGTACGGCTGCAGGATCTGGATCCCGCCCTCCGGCGTATCGAATCCCCATGCCCGCCCGGCGCCGATGTGGTTGAAAAGCGACCGTGGCCGGTACTGCGTGAGGATGGCGACCTTGGTGATGCCGCTGTTCCCGCAGTTGCTCAGCACGAAGTCGACGATCCGGTACTGCCCGCCGAAGACCACCGCCGGCTTCGCCCGTTGCTCCGAAAGAATGGAGAGGCGGTCGCCCTGGCCACCGGCAAGGATCATCGCGAGGACGTTGTTCATTCGCGCGGCCCCCTCGTGTTCGCTGGGGGCCATTCTACGCACCGGGGGCCGCTCCCCGTCACGGATGAGCGGCCCCCTTTCCGTTCGACTAGCAGGCTGCCCGCAACGCGGCCGCCTCCGACCGGAGCACCATCGCAAACGCGCAATCTCGACAAATCACGGTTGCGTACCGGCTCCGCCTCGCCCCCGCGGGCTCGACATCGGCGACCACGATGCGCGAGTGCGCCCGGGTCACCCGCCCGCACAGCGGGCATGGACTGTGAATTGGACTTCTGCTTCGAGACATCTCCCTACCTCAAAGCGCCACCGCCGCCAGCCTCGCATGAATCCCGTCGCGCGTGAATCCGGGCACGCGCCTACGGGTTTCCCCCATGCGCGCGTGAAGCCCGGGAGCGGCGGCGAAGTATACTCCCGCCATGAGGACCATCCGCATCGGACTCGCACAGATCGACACCACCGTCGGCGACATTCGCGGAAACATCGAGACCATCTCCGCCCGCATCGCCGAGGCGCGCGAAGCCGGTTGCGCGATCGTCGCCTTCCCCGAACTCGCCGTGACCGGGTACCCGCCCGAAGACCTCGTCCTCAGGCGTGCGTTCTGTGAGGCCTCGCACGAGGCGGTCGCAGCGCTCGCCCCCAGGGTCCGCGACATCATCGCGATCGTCGGCTTCGTCGACTGGATGAACGGCGATGCCTACAACGCCGCCGCGATCATCGCGAACGGCCACTGGGTCGACACCTACCACAAGCGCCGGCTGCCGAACTACGGCGTCTTCGATGAGGAACGCTACTTCGCGGCCGGCAAACGCACCCCCGTGTATGCCGCCGGCGAGGTCACCTTCGGCGTGAGCATCTGCGAGGACATCTGGTACCCGGGCGCCCCGCTCGATGCGATGGCGCTTGGCGGCGCCGAGCTCTGCATCAACATCAACGCCTCGCCCTATCAGCGCGGCAAGGCCCAGGGCCGCGAGAAGATGATCGCCACCCGCGCATCCGACAACCTGGTGGCCGTCGCCTACCTGAACGCCGTCGCCGGCCAGGATGAACTCGTCTTCGATGGCGCTTCCCTCGTGGTCGATGCCGAGGGCCAGGTGCTCGCCCGTGGCCCCCAGTTCCGGGAGGCCCTGCTCACGATCGAAATCGACCTCGATGCCGTCGTCCAGCGCCGCCTGCACGACCCCCGCCGCCGGGTCGAGCTGCGCGAACGCGATGGCCAGACTGGCACGGAGCTCGTCGACCTCGGCTGGCCCGCGCCCGTCTCGAGCCGCCAGCCGGCCCCCGGGCCAGTCGCCCCTCACCTGTGCGACGAGGAGGAAGTCTGGGAGGCGCTCGTGCTGGGCACGCGCGACTACCTGGCCAAGACCGGCTTCCGCCAGGCGGTCGTGGGGCTTTCCGGCGGAATCGACTCCAGCGTGGTGGCGGCCATCGCTGTCGACGCAATCGGCGCCGAGAACGTCGCCGGCGTCTCCATGCCGAGCCGCTACTCCAGCCAGCACAGCCGCGACGACGCGCGCGCCCTCGCCGAAAACCTGGGCATCCGCTACCTGACCATCCCCATCGAGCCCGCCCACGCCGCCATGCTCGAAATGCTCGCCGATGCCTTCGAGGGCCGCGAAATCGGCACCGCCGAGGAGAACATCCAGGCCCGCCAGCGTGGCAACATCCTCATGACGCTCGCCAACGCCTTTGGCTACATCACGCTCACCACGGGCAACAAGAGCGAGCTCGCCACCGGCTACGCCACGCTCTACGGCGATATGGCCGGCGGATTCGCCGTCATCAAGGATGTCCCCAAGACACTCGTCTACCGCCTCGCCCGCTGGCGGAACGAGAAGGCCGGCACCGACCTCATCCCCGAGCACGTCATCATCAAACCGCCCAGCGCCGAGCTCAAACCCAACCAGTTCGACCAGGACACCCTGCCGCCGTACGAAGTGCTCGACCCCATCCTCGAGGCGTACGTCGAGGACGACCGCACCGTGGAGGAAATCATCGCTGCGGGGTTCGACGATGCCACCGTCCGGCGAGTTGTCGCGATGGTCGACCGGAACGAGTACAAGCGCCGTCAGGCCCCGCCCGGCGTGAAGATCACCCCCCGCGCATTCGGCCGCGACCGCCGCCTCCCCCTCGCAGCCCGCCTTTCCACGCTGTAGGTGGCACAACGGGCCCATCCCCCCCCGCCCTGATCGAGGACATACCGCGGCCGCCGGTGACCGCGTCGAATGGCCCACGCCGCCGTAGAATTCGGCGAAGCCACTCCAAGGAACGCGCATGCCTACTTCCAACACCTGTGTGAAAACCGGCCAGGGGACCGTCGCCATGGCGTCCATCCCCTATCCCGACCAGCCCGGGCCCGGCCAGGCCCTCGTCCGTACCACCCTGAGCACGATCTGTGGCAGCGACATCCACATCGTGGATGAGATGCCCATTCCCCCGGGCGTGC
>JBBIVC010000299.1:0-3082 GCA_037439905.1 Thermoflexus sp. | reverse complement strand
CTGGCCCGCACTTACGAAAAACACCCCCGGCCACCAGGGCCGGGGGTGCTCAGGGGGAAGCCAGCGCTCCGGATCAGTAGTCCTCGGGCGGTGGCGGCGGCGCCGCCGGCGGCTGCGGAATCTCCGCAACCAGCGTCTCCGTCGTCAGCACCAGCGAGGCGATGCTCACCGCATTCTCCAGCGCCGAACGCGTCACCTTCACCGGGTCCACAATTCCCAGCTCGAACATATCGCCCCAGGTGTTCTTCTCCGCATCCCAGCCCTCGTTCGGGTTGGTCAGCTTGCGCACCCGGTCGACAATCACCGAACCCTCGAGCCCACCGTTGTCCGCGATCGTCCAGGTCGGCGATTCCAGCGCCTCGGCGAGCAGCTTGATGCCCACCTTCTCGTCGTCGTTCTTCGTCTTTGCCGCCAGCGCTTCCAGGGCCTTCGTCGCCCGGATGAGCGCCACGCCACCGCCGACCACGATGCCCTCGTCGACAGCCGCGCGGGTCGCGCTCAGGGCGTCCTCCACCCGCGCCTTCTTCTCCTTGAGCTCGACTTCCGTGGCCGCGCCGACCTTGATGACCGCAACCCCGCCGGCCAGCTTCGCCAGCCGCTCCTGGAGCTTCTCGCGGTCGAAGTCGCTCGTCGCGTCCTCGATCTGCGCCTTGATCTGCTTGATCCGGGCCTGGATCGCCTCGTCGCTCGCCATGCCTTCGATGATCGTCGTGTCGTCCTTGCCCGAGACGACCCGCCGCGCCCGGCCAAGGTCCGCCACCGTCGCCGTCTCCAGCTTCAGCCCGATGTCCTCGGTGATGAGCGTGCCGCCCGTCAGGATCGCAATGTCCTCGAGCATCGCCTTCCGCCGGTCGCCGAAGCCCGGGGCCTTCACCGCAAGGATGTTGATCGTCCCCCGCAGCTTGTTCACCACCAGCGTCGCAAGCGCTTCGCCGTCCACATCGTCACAGATGATGACGATGTCCTTCGTCACCTGCAGGACCTTCTCCAGCAGCGGCAGGATGTCCTGCACCGCCGAGATCTTCTTGTCGGTGATGATGATGTACGGGTTCTCGATCACCGCTTCCATGCGGTCGGTGTTCGTCACGAAATACGGCGAGACATACCCGCGGTCGAGCTGCAGGCCGTCCACGAACTCCGTCTCGAACTTCAGCCCGCGCGATTCCTCGACCGTGATCACGCCGTCCTTGCCGACCTTCTCCATCACATCCGCGATGAGGTCGCCAATTTCCTTATCGTTGGCCGAGATCCCCGCCACGTGCGCGATCTGGTCCTTCGTCAGCACCGGCCGCGCCTGCGCGCGCAGGTCCTTGATCGCCTCGGCCGCCGCCGCCTCGATGCCGCGCTTCAACGCCATCGGGTTCACGCCCGAGGTCACCACCTTCATCCCGCCGCGCACCAGCGCCTGGGCCAGCACCGTCGCCGTCGTGGTGCCATCGCCGGCGATGTCGTTCGTCTTGGTTGCCACCTGCTTGGCCAGCTGCGCGCCCATGTTCTCGAACGGGTCTTCCAGTTCGATCTCCCGGGCAACCGTCACGCCGTCCTTGGTGATATTCGGTGCGCCGAACTTCTTATCGATGACGACGTTCCGGCCGCGCGGGCCAAGCGTCACCTTGACCGCATCGGCGAGCGCATCGACGCCATCGCGGAGCCGGCGGCGCGCCGACTCATCGAAAACCAGTTGCTTTGCAACCACGGGCTAACTCCCTTTCACATGCCACGCAGAGGCGCGTGCCAGGCTGCCCCGGCTTCCGCGCCTCCGCGCCCAACGCTCCCTCGGCCCTACACCTCGAGCTTGCAGAGGATGTCCTTCTCGTTCAGCACGATGTAGTCCACCCCGCCGATCTTCACGTCCGTGCCGGTGTACTTCGCATAGAGGATGCGGTCGCCAACGGCGACATCCATCGGCACACGCTTGCCGCTGTCGTCGAGCCGGCCCGGCCCAACCGCAATCACTTCGCCCTGCTGCGGCTTCTCTTTCGCCGTGTCGGGGATCACCAGCCCGCTCGCCGTCACTTCATCCTGCTTCAGCGGAGTGATGACGATGCGGTCGGCAAGGGGAATGAGCTTGGACTTGGCTGCGGCCTTCGCCGCGGTCTTGGCTGCCATGGGATGCAATTCCTCCTGGAAAGTGCAGGTGTTTGGTGTCGTAGCGATCCGCGATGTTAGCACTCACCGGGGGAGAGTGCTAGAGGCAGCGTACAGGCTCCCGCCCCCACGCGAAAGTCACCCCCGCTCTTCACTCGCCCCCTGCACGCTCCCATCCGGGAAAATCGTCCCCTCCAGCTTCCCCCGCGCGATGAGCTGCGGCGTCACCTTCGCTCCCGTGAAGTCCGCCCGCGCCAGCGTCGCAAAGTCCAGGTTGATGCCCGGCCCGACTGCGCCCGCCAGGCTCGCGCCCGAAAGGTTCGCGCGGACAAACTTCGTCGCGCCCAGCGCGGCATGCGCCAGGTCCGCCTGGGGGAAGCTCGCGCCCGTCGCGTCGGCGTGCGAAAGGTCCGCCCAGCGCAAGTTCGCCCCGCTCAGGTCGGCCCCCCGCAGGTCGGCCCGCCGCAGCGAGGCCGCTTCCAGGTCTGCCCCCTGGAGCTTCGCATCGCGCAGGCAGATGCCGGCCAGGTCCAGCCCCCGCAGGTCCGCTCCGCGCAGGTCGGCCCCGGTGCAATCCGACCCCGCATCCACCACCACGCCTCGCACCGTCACCGGCCCCAGGCGGTGCCCCGCCGGGATCTCGCTGGCCGCTTCGGGTTCCTCCTCCGCCGGCGCCGCGCTCTTCGCCAGGTGCGCCTTGCGCGCCCGGTCGTACGCCGCCCGCAGGTGCGGGTCGCCCAGCACGCTCCACGCGTCCTTCATCGCCTGCCGCCGCCGCGTGAACTCCGTCGCGCTGATGCGCGCGCCTTCCAGCTCGCCCGCCATCCGCGAAAGCACCTTGAGGATCTGCTGGCGCGGCGCATCGGCGCTCACCCCCAGGACCGCATACCAGTCGATCGACGGGTCGCCACGGTATTCCACCGGCCCGCTGCGCGGCGCATCCTCCGCCGGCTCGAACCCTCGCGGGGGCGTGGCCGGTTCGGCCGGCCGCGGC
>JBBIVC010000298.1:0-3091 GCA_037439905.1 Thermoflexus sp. | reverse complement strand
CGCGAGGCGAGCGACCCGGTCATCAATGCGCCGGCAGCGACCAGGGCTCCCGGCGCCACGGGGTTGAGGCGAACAGCACTGCCGAAGCGAGCACGGCGGCCAGCCCGTAGCAACCCAGTGCGGCGGCCATTGCACGGCGCGCACCGAGCCGGCCGGCGGCCCCGCGTGAGCCCGCCCCGGTTTCCACATCGGGAAGCTGATTGGCCAGGTGGAGCGACAGGCCGAGAAGGCCGCCGATCGGGAAGGCCCACCAGAGCGACTGATCCCAGGCACCGAGCGACAGGTACACCCACGCCGGGACGAGAGGGATGGCGATGGCGAGCGGCAGCCAGCTCAGTGATGTGCGCTTGAACTGAACGTCGTAGAGCAACCCGCAGGCCAGGCCGGAGAGCCCGATGAGCCATGCGCCAAGGGGCAGGCCCAACGTGGTGACCAGGCCCAGCCCTGTCAGCCCGGCCACACCGGCGACCGCCGTCTTCCGCGGCAGCACCCCGCGCGGGATGGCCTTCCACGGCTTGAACTGTGCGTCCTCCGTCGCGTCAACCACGTCGTTCGCGAGCCCGATGGCGAACTGGAAACAGAGCATCCCCACCGCCAGCGCGGCCACCGTCCCCGCTGGCGGCCGGTCGACAGCCATGAACGCTATCCCGGCAGTGGCGGCGGTCACCAACAGCGATGGAAACGGGTGGACGGCGCGGGCGAGCGATACCCAGCGCGGCGGCATCGGCGCCATCCGGGGGGCTCTGCGCGGCGGCACAGGCACATCCTACGGAGCGAATTCCCTTCGCACCGCAGGAACCCTAGACTTCGCAGTCGTGAAAGCAGAAATCATCGCCATCGGCACCGAGATCCTGCTCGGCGAGATCATCGACACGAACAGCGCTTACATCGCGCAGCGCCTCCCTGAGCTCGGCATCGACCTGTATTACAAGTCGGTGGTCGGCGACAACATGGGGCGAATCGTCGAGACGTTCGAACGCGCGTGGAACCGCTCGGACCTGATCGTCTGCACCGGCGGGCTTGGGCCGACCGAAGACGACATGACCCGTGAGGGAATCGCGAAGGTGCTCGGGGAAGAGCTCTACGTCGACCCGGCGCTCGAACAGCGCGTGAGGGCCTGGTTCGCCGGCCGCGGCTACCCGATGCCCGAGTCGAACATCAAGCAGGCATGGCTGATCCCGAGCGCGCGAGCCATCGACAACCCGAGAGGCACGGCGCCCGGGTGGTGGGTCGAGCGCGATGGCCGAATCATCGTCTGCATGCCTGGCGTGCCGCCAGAGATGGAGCGGATGTGGGAGAAGGAAGTCCAGCCCGAGCTCGAGCGGCGATCGACCGGCGAGGTCCTGGTGACCCGGACCATCAAGACGCTGGGGCTGGGCGAGGGGACCGTGGATGAGATGGCAAGGCCGCTCTACGGCATCCCGGGGATCGGCATCGGCACGTACGCCCGCGCGGATGGAGTCCACCTTCGCATCGGGGCCAAGGCCCGCACGCGCGAAGAAGCCTGGGAGCGCATCCGCCCGGTGGAGGCGGAGATGGAGCGCATCTTCGGCAGCGCGATCTGGGGCCGCGATGACGACACGCTGGAAGGGTACATCGCGTCCCAGATGCACGAGCGAAAGGCAACGCTTGCCGTCATGGAGTCCTGCACGGGCGGGCTCATGTCGAGCACGCTCACCGACGTGCCGGGCGCTTCGGACTACTTCACCGCCGGCTTCGTCACGTACCAGACGCAGCAGAAGATCGACCTGGGCGTGCCGGCCGAGACCATCATCATGCACGGTGCGGTTTCGCAAGAGACCGCGCGGGCGATGGCCGAGGCCGCCCGGCGCAAGGCCGGCGCCGACTACGGCGTCGGCATCACCGGGGTCGCCGGGCCCGACCCGCAGGATGGCATTCCGCCCGGCACGGTCCATGTGGCAGTGGCCACCCCGGACGGTGGAACTCATGTGATGAGCATGACCATGAACCAGGGGCGCCAGGCCGTGAAACGCCGGGCGGTGACAACGGGCCTGCTGCTGCTCCGCAGGGCGCTGTTGGGGGAGCTGCGCTAGCGCCAGCCGGGCAGCAGGAACGCCCGGCTGAACCTGGCGGGTAGCCCGTCCCGGCACCAATGCCCGGAAGCCCGTTCCGCGCTCCGCGGGGGCCTGGGAGCGATCCGGGGCTGCGCGTCAAGCGCGCTCGTGTGCGCCGCCCCGGCTGCCCGGCGTGCCGGCCGCGTCGCCGCCGAGCAGGTAGCCGCTCGCCTCTGCAATCATCGCCACGCGCCGGATTCGCTCCGCCGTGAGCCAGCGGTTTCGCCTCCAATCGACAAGGAACACCTGCGGAACGAGCTCCGCGACCCAGAGGGCCGTGAACGGGTCGTCCTCGAAGTGGGCCAGCGGCCGGAGCTCCGCCATTTTGCGCGCCTTGAACTGCGCGGAGGTCTCTTCCCAGGACGGGCGCATGTGCAGCTCGGGCACGAACCCGAAGTGGCGCTCGAACCATCTCCGCGTGAGACCTTCTGCCGGGTACCCGCGTGCCGTCACCACCACGCAGTCGTACCGCTCGGCGAACATGCGGAATCCTTCGGCAGCGCCCGGCATCGGGCGCCGGCCGTGGTACCGCCAGGATTCGGTCATCCAGAGGACGCCCTTCTTGCCCGGGGCATCGCGGCGCTTGTGCTTCCCCGTCCCCGGGTTGAGGCCGAACGGCGGCCTGCACAACACCCCATCGAGGTCGAATGTCAGCCGGGGCCTCTCCACGGCCCCATCGTAGCGGTGCTGGCGCGTAGGTTCCGGGTGGGCGACCTTCACCTGCTGGATGGAACTGGTCGAAGGCGTTGCACTGGCGGCCGCGGCGTTCGCGGCAGGGGCGATCAACGCGGTCGCGGGCGGGGGATCGCTGGTGAGTTTCCCGGCACTGGTTGCGGCGGGCTACCCCTCGAAAACCGCAAACGTGACGAACACGGTCGCCCTGTGGCCCGGGTACATCGGCGGTTCGATCGGCTACCGTGGCGAGCTCGAGCTGCAGCGAAAGCGCATCGTCGCGCTGGTGCTCCCGAGCGTGGTGGGCGCCCTGCTGGGGTCGGTCATCCTGCTTGCCACGCCGG
>JBBIVC010000297.1:0-3104 GCA_037439905.1 Thermoflexus sp. | reverse complement strand
GCGTCGAGCCCGGCGGCCTTCCACGTCGCCTCGGGCGTCTCGACGATGAACGTCGAGGTCTCGTCGTCGAAGCGGTACGCGTGCGCCTGGAACCAGCCGTGCGGCGTCTCGACGAACGCGAACGTGAACGCGTCGAAGCGCTTGCGCGTGCCTCCGGCTCCGTCGCGCTCATCGCCGCCATGCCGATGGGCCTCTCCAGCGTCTATGCGATGCCCGCCGCGGCGATCCCGCCCGGGCATCGCAACAGCTGGCACGAACAGGTCGAGCGCTACGCCGCCGCTGTCGCGCACTCCCGGCTCTACGCCGCCGCCAACTCCGAGCGCGGCGCGGGCGGCTCCCTCGCGGCCACGAAGACCGTGGCGAGCCGCGATGCCACCGGCGTGTTCCGCCTTACCGGCGACAAGATCCTCGCCACCGGCGGCGCCAACGCTGCAATGTTCTTCTCCACCGCCAGGCCCGACCCCGCCGAGCTCCCGGGCTGCGGCGTGGTCGAAATGTTCCTGGTGCCGGGCTCGGCCGAAGGTGTCGAGATCAAGTCCGATTGGAACGGTTTCGGCATGCGCTCGACCGAAAGCCAGTCCCTCCACTACGAGGCAGCTCCCGCCAGCGGCTTCATCGGCTATCCCGATTTCATCGCCCGCGCGCAGCCCCTCCCCCTCTGGTACACCCTCTTTGCAGCGGTCCCGCTTGGCTGTGCCGCGGCGATCCTGGCCGAGCTCGGCGCCACGCCACCGCAGTCCCCCGCCCTGCGCCTCAGGCTCTCGGAGGGCCTCATGCGCTACGAGGCAGCCAGGGCCTACCTCCTCCAGGTCGCCGCCGAGTGGCGCCCGGCTGCCGGCCCCGCCTACGCTGCCCGCGTCCTTCGCGCCAAGACCTACGTCGCCCAGGAGACGACCAGGCTTGCGGCCGAACTGTTCGCGCTCGGCGGCGGTTCGCAGTACCGCAGAAATGGGCGCGCCGCCCGCGCCCTCGCAGACTCGTTCGCGGGCACGGCCCTCCGGCCCCCGCTCGTCCTCGCCCTCGATACGATGCTCGACCAGTTCGACCTTTCCGGGCCCCTCGGCCCCGGTCCAGAGGCCGGCCCGGGTTAGTGGCTCACCAGGTTCCACTCGCCCGTCCGGAGGTGGTGAACATCGTTCAGCGATTGCAGCGCACGCACGCCGAGCCCGCTGTACACCACGCTGATCGAGGCGTGGGCGGGACGGAAGAACATGTCGTACTCCACCCCGATGATGTGCCCCACGTAGGCGTTGATGACTCCGCCGTGGCAGGCGATCACCACCCGCTTGCCCTCGTTCTCCGCAATGATTGCCTCCACCGCGTTCACCGTCCGCTTGCGGAATTCGAAACTCGACTCTGAGTAGGGGTACACGTCCCACTTCCGCTCCCGCAACATCCGCTCCCGGATCCCGCTCAGCAACGCCTGGCCCAGGAACTCCGCAGCCGGTTTGTCGGCCGGGATATCGCGGAACACCTCGACTTCCCGCAGGTCGTGGATGACGCGCGGCTCGATCCGGTGGTGCCGGGCGATCTCCCGTCCCGTCTCCAGCGCCCGCTGCAGGGGGCTGCTGTAGACCGCGTCGATCCGGTCCGCGGATAGCCGCTCGCCCACCACCCGCGCCTGTTCCCGGCCCCGTTCGCTCAGCGGCGGGTCGACCGTGTCGCCGATGGGCCCCGAACGTGGGTCCTGGATGTACTGCTCTCCGTGCCGCACGAAGATCAGCTCCGTAATCCCCTCGACGCCTGTCAGGAACGTGCGATCGAAAACCGCCGGCGTCCGGGCCGTGCCGTGACTCATGTGCCAGTCACCTCTGTCCTTGGTGAAGCGACTATTCCAGACATCCGGGAACGTGCAAAGCGCCGCCGCCGCTACAATCGCTCCATGCAGCCCCCGTCCGTCAGTGTCATGCTCCGCGGCTGGGATATCCGGCTCGGTACGACCGGCCAGATGGTCCTCGATGCCGCCCGGCGCGCCGAAGCGCTCGGCCTCGATGGCATCATCGCGGGCGACCACGTCACCTTCCACGGCTTCGGCAACGATGGCCTCATTACCCTGACGGCCATCGCCGCCGCCACCGAGACGATCGAGCTCAAGACAGGCGTCTACATCCTGCCCCTCCGCCATCCCGTCCCCGTCGCGCTCCAGGCCGCCCAGCTCGACCAGCTGAGCATGGGCCGCCTCGTCCTCGGCGTCGGCATCGGTGGAGAAGACCCCCACGAGTACTGGAGCTGCGGCATCGACCCCTCCACCCGCGGCGCGCGCGCCAACGAGGCGCTCCAGGTCCTCCGCAGGCTCTGGACCGAGGACGATGTCACCTTCAGCGGCCGCCACTTCCAGCTCAATGGCGTCACGCTGTACCCCAGGCCCTTCCGCCCCATCCCCATCTTCGTTGGCGGCCGCAGCGACGCCGCCCTCCGCCGCGCCGGCCGCTACGGTGATGGCTACACCGGTATCTGGCAGTCGCTCGACCGGTTCCGTGAAGCCGGCGAAAAGGTCGCCGCGGCCGCCTCCGCCGCCGGGCGCGATCCCGCGCAACTCGAACTCGGCATGCAGTTCTGGACAGCCGTCGCGTCCTCGCGCGAGGAAGCCCGCGCCCGGGTGGCGGCAGGGATGGAGGCCATGTACCGGCTCCCCTTCGAGCGCTTCGAGCGGTACACGCCATATGGAACCGCCCGCGAAGTCGCCGGGTTCATCCTGCCCTACGTCGCTGCCGGGGCGCGCCACGTCAACCTCATCACCACCCAGGACACCCCCGAGGAGGGCATCGAGCGCGCCGCCGAGGTCCGTGCCGCACTTCATGACCTCTGCCGCTAGCCCGGCCGGTTCGCTATCCTCACCCCCATGGCAAGCATCGCGGTCATCGGCTCCGGAGCGGTCGGCGGTTACTACGGTGGCCGGCTGGCACAGCACGGGCACGATGTCCGCTTCCTCATGCGGACCGGCCTCGCCGCCGTTCGCGAACGAGGGCTCCAGGTCTTCAGCAAGGACGGCGATTTCCACCTGCCGGGAGTCGCCGCGTTCGCCACGCCGCGGGAAATCGGGCCGGTCGACTGGGTGGTCTGTTCGCTCAAGGCCACCGCGATCGACGAGGCCCGCCACCTGG
>JBBIVC010000296.1:0-3104 GCA_037439905.1 Thermoflexus sp. | reverse complement strand
GGACCGATGTCACCCTCATCGCCTGCGGGATCATGGTGGGGGTCGCGCTCCAGGCCGCGGAGCTCCTCGCCAGTGAAGGCATCTCCGCCCGCGTCCTCGATATGGCCACCATCAAGCCGATTGACCGCGAGGCTGTCCTTGCCGCCGCTCGCGAAACCGGCGCCATCGTGACCGCCGAGGAGCACCAGACCCATGGTGGCCTCGGCACCCAGGTCGCCCGCGTGCTCGCCGAGGAGATCCCCACCCCGATTGCCTTCGTTGGGGTCGACCGCTACGGCACGAGCGGCAAGTGGGACGAGCTCCTCGGCTACTTCGGTCTCACGCCTCAGCGCGTGGCCGAGGCCGCCCGCGGCGTCATCGCTCGCAAGCGCTAATCCCCGTCGGCGCGCCGGTGAGCTGCTCCAGCACCGCGACAACCTCCGGGACGTGCTCCCGTACGCGGAAGTCATGCCGGATCGCCGCCCGGATGACTCCCTCCTTGTCGATCACGTAGGTGATGCGTGGCGGCACCCACGGGATCCAGCCCTTCACGTCGTAGCGCGCCCGCACTGTGCCTTCCGGGTCGGCAATCAGCGGGAAAGGCAGCCCGTGCCGTTCCTTGAACGAGGCGTGCGACTCGGCCCCATCGCCGCTCACGCCGACGATGATCGCGTCATGCGCGGCGATTGCGCCGTAGCTGTCGCGGAACGAGCAGGCCTGCGCCGTGCAGCCAGCGGTGAAGTCCTTCGGATAGAAGTACAGCACAACGTGCTTGCGCCCGCGCCACCCGCTGAGCGTGAAGCTTGAACCGTCGTCGAGCGGAGCGGTGAAGTCAGGAGCCGGTGTGCCGGGCGTCAGCATCGTCAGCCTCCCATGGAGCAGTGTCCCGTGTGCTGATGGTACGAGCCGTCGCCGCCCGTCGATCACAGGTCAAGGCAAGGGAAGCGACAATGTTGACGGCGCAACCGGATGGTGGCTTACTGGATCCAGTGATTTGTCGCTGAATCCGCTCGGGCGGGGCGGAGCGGGGGACTCCACAAACGGCGAATTCGCGCGCCAGCGCGAAGCGGCAACTCCAGTCGCAGCCACAAGCTAACCCCGCAGGCGTTGGAGTAGCTCAGCCCTGAGAGCCGGGCGCCCGGGAACGGGCCACCCGAATCGCTCTCCAACCTGGCAGTCCATTGGCCCCTCTCCTCGCCATCCCCGGCGGATGCGAGCGGCCTGTGCATTGTCGAAAGGAGCAGAGAAATGTATTCGCAGGACTTCGCCACGATCGTCCTTCGTGAACGCCTCGAAGCGTTCGAAACTCCCCAGGTGCGCTTCCGCCGCGAATGGGAGAAGCAGGCCGAAATCGACCGGCTGAAGGAACGCCTCACCCGCGTCCGCGAGGCGCTGAAGGTCGCCACCGCCCAGTAGCTCGCGGCCACCGGCCACACATCGGACGGCCCGCACCCCCGTGGTGTGGGCCGTCTTCATGCCAGGCGCCTCAACCCCGGCCGATGGCACGCCAGCAGCGTGAACGCGGCGGCCTGCCGCGGCAGCACCGCGCGTCAGTCGAGCCCCGTCCCGGCTCCCCCGCCAACGGCAGCTCGACTCCCCGAACCGCTTGCCGGGGTGGCCGCCACACTGCATCGCTGCCACAATTCCCACACCCTCGAACGGAGCCCCCACCATGACCCGCGAACACCGCATGTACGGCCTCTGGTCCAGCCCCGTCACGCCCGGCATGCTTGCAGGCGGGCTCCGCCTGAACGAACCCTGTTGGGACAGCGACGGCCAAACCCTCGCCTGGGTTGAAGGTCGCTCCGACCGTGGCGTCATCGTCACCCAGCGGGCCGGCGAGCAGGCAACCCGCGACCTCACCTCCGATATCTCCGTGCGCGCTTTCGTCGGCTACGGCGGCGGCGATTTCACCCTCGCGCACGGCGTCGCCTACTTCGTCGGCCAGGCCGATCAGCGCATCTACCGCCAGGAGCTGGCTGGTGGCAGCGCCCGGCCTATCACTCCTGCCTTTGGCGCCGCCTCGACACCCGTCGTTTCGCCCGATGGCCGCTGGGTCGCCTACGTCCACACCTATGAGGATGTGGATTGCATCGCCGTGGTCGACTCCCATGGACGCCACTGGCCGCGGCGCCTCGGCGAAGGACGCGACTTCTACATGCAGCCTTCCTGGCACCCCGCCGGCGACCGCCTCGCCTGGGTCGAGTGGGACCATCCCCAAATGCCCTGGGACGGCACTGAGCTCCGCGTCGCACGCCTGGCCTTCCCCGAAGGCGGCCTGCCGGAGGTCGTCTCCTCGGAGGTGGTTGCCGGGGGCGGCGAGATATCGATCCCCCGATGGCGCTTCGCTCGTCTACATCTCCGACGAGTCGGGCTGGGGCCACCTCTACAAGCGCGACCTCGCCTCCGGCGCCGTGACACTGCTCACCGCAGGCGAGTTCGAGCACGGCACTCCCGCCTGGAGCCACGGCATGCGCACGTTCGCCTTCACCGGCTCGGGCACGATCGTGGCCGTGCGCCAGCGAGCCGGCTTTCACGAGCTCATCGCCATCTCGCCCGGCGGACAGGTGGCGAGCCTTGCCGCGCGGCACCAGGGCTACACCGCCTTCAGCGCGCCGGCAGCTGCTCCGGGCAGCGAAAAGGTCGCGGTCGTCGCCAGCGGCGGCAAGCAACCCCCGCGCGTCGTCGTGTTCGACCTCGCCGAACCCGCAAACGAGGGCTCCGTCCGCCGCAGGAGCGACCCGGAGACCGTCCGGCCCGCGGCGCTCTCACAGCCTGAGCCGGTGTCATGGACCTCGTTCGATGGCGAACAGGCCCACGGGCTGTACTACCCGCCCGCGAGTGAGCGCTTCGAGGGTTCAGGCGCACCGCCGCTCATCGTCCTCGTCCATGGGGGCCCCACCAGCCAGGTGGTCGCAGGCTGGGCGCCAAATGCCCAGTTCTTCGCCACCAGGGGTTACGCGGTCCTCCTCCCGAACTACCGCGGCAGCACCGGCTACGGCCGCGAATACATGCTCAAGTTGCGCGGAAGCTGGGGCATCTACGACGTCCAGGACGCAAAGTACGGGGCCCAGGACCTCGCACGCCGCGGTCTCGCCGATGCCGGCCGTCTCGTCATCATGGGG
>JBBIVC010000295.1:0-3114 GCA_037439905.1 Thermoflexus sp. | reverse complement strand
GGCCAAGCACAACATCCACTTCCTCGATAAGAAGGGTGGCTCGACGCTGGTCGAAGGCGCGCAAAGCAAGATCCTCGATGGCGGACAGTCCGACACGATCAAGTTCACGGTGCCCAACCCGGGGAAGTATTACTTCCTTTGCGACCTCCACCCCACGGAGATGTTCGGCGACTTCATCGTCGAGTAGCTCCTGCCATTCAGCAGGCGAGACAGGAAAGCCCCGGCGAATCGCCGGGGCTTTCCTGTCGTTCTGGGCGCCGCGGAAGGACGGTTATTCGAAAGCCCCATCGGCCAGGAGCTCGATGAACTCCTCGTCACTGAGCCCGACGATCTCTTTGTAGACGTACTCGTTGTCCTCGCCGAGGCAGGGCGCAGCCTTGGTGAGCTCTGCCGGGGTCTTCGAGAGACGGAAGGATGGTCCATCGTAGGCGCGGAGGCCCATCACGGGATGCTGGAGCTTCCAGTAGTGTCCCCGGTGGGCGAGCTGGGGATCGGCGTGCATGGCCTCGGGCGATTGCACAATGCCACACGGCACGCCGAAGGACTGCATGAGCTGGACCACTTCCTCGGTAGTGAACTTTCGCACGGGGGGTCCCTCAACTCCCTCTTCGGCCTGGAGCGCCGGCTCATCGCCGCGGCGCGTGAAATCCTCGAACCAGAACGAGAGGTGGCGGTCGATCTCCTTCAGCTCGTTGATGCGCTGCCAGCGTCGCCGCATGCGATCCATGTCGCACCACTCGGGACGGCCAAGCGCGGCCTTCAGGCCTTCCCAGTGCTTCTCGGTGGCGCAGGCGAGGACAACCCATCGGCCATCGCGGCAACGGTAGGCGTTGTGCGGGGCGGCCTCCATGTCGTGGTTCCCCAGCCGGATTTGCTCATGGCCGTTCGCCGTCCAGTCGAGGATGGCGGTACCCAGGCCGTGGATGGCCGCTTCCATCTGGCCGAAATCGATGTACTGGCCCTTGCCGGTCCTCCTCCGGTAGTCGAGCGCGGCGATGAGGGCAGTGGCTGCGAGGTGGGGGACGAGGAAATCCGTGTAGGCGACGCCCGTGCCGATCGGGGGCTGGTCTGGCCAGCCGGTCATGTGGTTGTACCCGGCCGCGGCCTGGAGAACGTGACCATAGCCCATGTAGCTCGACCAGGGGCCGGTCTGTCCGTAGAGCGGCATCGAGATCATGAGTAGGTCGGGCCGGAGCTGCCGCAGAGACTCGTAATCCAGGCCGAACTTCGCCATCGTGCCCGGGGTGAACGACTCGGTGACCACATCGCAGGTGGCGATGAAGCGCTTGATGAGCTCCGGCCCACGCGGGTGTTTGAGGTTCACCGTGATGCCGCGCTTGGAGCTGTTGAAGTTCGCGTAGTAGCCCGATCGGTCCACACCCGGGACGTCATCGACGAACGGCCCTACCCGGCGGAGCGCCTCCGGGTAGGTGCTGGACTCTATCCGGACGACCTCGGCGCCATGGTCGGCGAGATACTTGGAGACGATCGGCCCAACGCCGACCCATGCAAAGTCCGCGACGCGAATACCGGCGAACGGTTTCTGAAGTGAATCTGACATGCGCTACACCACCATCTTGAGCTTGAGGCGGCGAAGCTCGGCCGCATCGATCCCGAGCAGCTCGCCATAGACGGCAGCGTTGTGCTCGCCGATGTGAGGGGCCCGGCCTCGCTGCTTCCAGGGCGTCTCGCCCAGCTTGAAGGGCGCGCCAGGGTAGATGAACGACTCTCCGATGTCCTCGTGGTGGACGCGAACCCAGTAGTCGCGAGCGGCAAGGTGGTGGCTCTCGACGATCTCGCGCGGGCTGAGGACGGGCGCCCATCCCGCGCCGCGCCGCTGGGCTTCGGCGACGAGTTCCTCTTTCTTGCGCGTCCTGAGGAAGGCGGCCAGCGTCTCTTCCACGTACCTGGTGTCTTCCGGGGGCAGGGGCTGCATCGATGTGAGCCGGGCGCGCCATTCGGGCGAATCCAGCCCGCGGGCCTCGCCAGACTCGGCGAGCCAATCGATGATGGCGTTCGCGCCAGGGCCAATCAGCCCACCCACCTGGAGGGCGACCAGCCAACCATCGGCAGTTTCGAAGAGGTAGCGAGCGCCGCGCACGCCGTTGTTGTTCCTGTGGATACCCGGTCCGGAGGCATTGATGCGGCGGATGTCCCAGATCTGCTGGGCGTTGTCCATCGCGTTGGCAACGGCCTCCTGCATGGAGACATCGACGTGCTGGCCGATGCCGTTGTTCACGCCGCGGGCGTAGAGCGCGATCATCGCGCCGACAGCGGCCTGGAAATTGGCCTGTGCGTAGGCCTGGGGGGCGGTCACGCGGACGGGCCCGTGTTCGTCATCCCCGTTGAGGTACATGAGCCCGCCCATCGCCTGGCCGACGATGTCCGTCGCGTGCCATTTGGCGTAGGGGCCGGTCTGCCCGAAGTTGGTGATGCTCACGAGGATGGCCGATGGGTTGGCGGCGCTGACCGAGGGGTAGTCGAGCCCCAGGGGCGCCGCCTCGCCGGGCATGTTGGTCTCGATGATGATGTCGGAGACGGCGATGAGCCGGCGCAGGATCTGACGGCCGGCCTCGAGGCGGGGCTGGAGCGTGATCGAACGCTTGCCAGCGTTCATGGTCCACCAGTAGATGCTGGTATCGGGTCCGGTTTCTCCCTTGAAGAAGGGCCCGTTCTGGCGGGTGGGGTCACCGTCGCGGGGAGGTTCGACCTTGATGACGTCGGCTCCGAGCTCGCCGAGGATGCGGGCGCAAAGCTGGCCCTTCTCATCGGCGAAGTCGAGCACGCGGTAGCCGGCGAGGGGGCCCGCCGGGTGTTCGAGCGGGACAGGAGGGCTCTCGGGATTCATATAGCGGTGTTCTACCGGTTCCCCCGGCCGGGTTCAAACGGCTGGACGGACGAGCGAAGCGAACGCCGCTTCATCGCCTTCGAGGCCGCCATCGAGGGCATCCAGGATTCGCTGGCGGAGCATGTCGAGGCCCCAGCGGCGCTCAGCGGAGATCGCCACAACGTTGCGGGGCGGGGCCCCCGCGCCCTGCAGCACGGCACGAGCTTCGTCGAAATCGGCAACCAGCGATCCATCGTCGTTCCGGAGCAGATCCACCTTGTTCAGGG
>JBBIVC010000294.1:1928-3124 GCA_037439905.1 Thermoflexus sp. | reverse complement strand
CAGCCGCGCTGCACGCCACCGCGAGCGGGCTCTCGGCACTCGGGTTCTATGGGCTCTTCCGGCGGCGAGCGCGGTACCTTGCCGGTTACCCGGCGGGCGTGCTGCTCCACGGGCTCTGGAACTTCCTCAACTACACCCTTGCTGGAGACGCAATCCTCAGCGGTTCGGGGCCGGATTCCACGTTGCTTGATGCGCTGAGCATCGCCGGCCTGGGGGCGCTCTTCCTGTTGTGCATCGTGGCCCTCGCGGTGCTCAGCATGCGGCTGCGTGACGGCTTCCCCGCGCCCATCTACCGGATGTTGGGGATGGTGCCAGGAGGCGAAACAGACCGGGGACAGGCACTGAGGCCTGTCCCCGGCAATGCGTGAGCTGCGACCCGGGTCCGTCAGCGAGCGCGGCGGGCTGCAAACGCGAGGCCGGCGGAACCAGCGACGAGCGCCGCTCCAACAACGATCATCGGAGGGAGCATCGAGCTGGAGCCTTCGGTCACGGTGTTGCCGGTGGCCGGGGCGCGCGGGGCGGCCGGGGCCGGGGCATCGACCAGCGGAACAACCTTGAGGGTGCCGTTCCCTGCGAGGCCCACGGCGACGGCGGTGTACACAGTCCTGGCTTCGAGCTTGAGGCCCGGGATGGTCAGCACGGTAGCGCCGGAGGCGTTCACCTTCACATCGAGGCTGTAGGTGCCAGCCGGGACGGGGGTGTAGGGGCCGAAGCTGCGATAGGCGACGCCGGTGAAGACGTTGGTGCTGGTGCCGGCGACCGCGACGTTCACGGGCGGGGCATCGGGCGAGGCATGGATGACGCGGATGTGAGCGTTGTTGCCGCTCGGGGTGGCGTTGTCGTCCTCGAAGACTTCGAGGCCAAGGGTGCCCTTGCCGACCTCACCGACAGCCAGGACGGTGTAGTCCTTGCCGGCGACGATCTCGAGGTTCGCCTCGAGAGCCGGGGAACCGGTACCATTCGATGGAGAAACGAACACCTTCACGTTGTGGCCACCAGCCGGCAGCGTGACGTAGGGAGTGTTGTTGGGGAAGGCGAGCGCGCTGACCGCCTTTGCGCCATCGACAAAGATGTCGACGGCGGGGGTATCGGGTGAGGCATGCATGACGCGCACGCGGCCCGAATCGGCCGCGCTTGCTCCGCGCGGGGACATGGCCATCAGCGCGACGAGGGCGGTGATGAGGGCGGCGCCAGCC
>JBBIVC010000294.1:0-1896 GCA_037439905.1 Thermoflexus sp. | reverse complement strand
CGGGGTTCGAAGTGCGAGCTGCAAGCATCGCGGAGTCCTCCAGTAGGGGATGTCCGTGCCCGCCGGCCGAACGGGCTCGTTCGTGGGATGTACGACCGCGGAATCACGAATCGATCACCGGGCGGGGAAGATTTTCTTGAGCGCCCCGGCAGTCTCGGCGTTCCTGCGTTTCCGCGAGGGCGAGAAGAGCGCTTTCGATGCGGTTGTGGCCGAATACACTGGTCCGGCCTATGCGACTGCGGTGCAGGTCTTACGGGATTCAGCGCTGGCAGAGGAGGCGGTGCAGGACGCGTTCCTGAGGGTCTGGCAACGCGCGCACCTGTTCGACCCAACGAAGGGCGCGGAGCGGAGCTGGATCCTCTCGATCGTGCGCAACCAGGCCATCGACGCCTTGCGTAAGCGGGCTCGCGCCCGCGAACGATCGATCGAGGATACTCCGGCCGTATATGCGTTGAGAGACCCGGACGATACCTGGCAGGCGGTGCTTGCCGGGCTCGCCGGGGGAGAGGTGAGACAGGCGCTCGGCGAGTTGCCGCAGGAACAGCAGGATGTGGTGGTGAGGACGTACTACCAGGGCAAGCGGCCGGTGGATGTGGCGCGCGAGCTTGGCCTGCCCGAAGGGACCGTCCGCAGCCGGCTCCGCCTGGGACTGCAAAAGCTCAGGGAGTCGTTGACCCCGGTGCGCGAGGCGCTGGAATCATGAATCACGAGCAGGCCGCTGAGCTGCTGGCGGACTTCGCCATTGACCTCCTCGAACCGGATGAGGCAGCCGCCGTGCGCGCACATGTCGAACAGTGCGCTGCATGCCGTGCGGAGCTGCAAATCTACGTCCAGGCGGGCGATGCGCTCGCCATTGGCGTTGAGCCGGTCGCGCTGGCTGCCGGGGGAGCCGAACGGATCGCGGCGGGCATACGTTCGCGAATCTCTGCGCCGCGCGAGCCCGGGCGGCCGGCTCTCCGGGTCGTCGAGCGGACGCAGGGTGTCCCGCGGCACTGGCGGACGCTGGCGCTGGCTTCGGCGGCAGCGGTGCTAGTCCTTGCTGCCGGGCTGGCCGTTTCGGTGAATGGGTGGATCGGCGCCGAAGACCGTGCCGACCGCTACGCCCGGGAGCTGAGCGCGCGGGCGCTGCAACTGCCACTCGAAGGCGAAAACGCCCGGGGAGTCATCTATGTCTCGTCGGACTTCAAGAGCGGGGTTGCGCGCTTCAGCGGGCTGCCGCCGGCGCCGGCGAACCACCATTACCAGGTGTGGAGCGAAGGGCCGTTCGGCGAGCGTTCGGCAACGGATTTCGTGGGGAAAGAGGGCGACCTTTTCGTCGAGCTTCCCGAGTTGCCGACCGACATGACGCGGATGTTCGTGACCAT
Source organism: Thermoflexus sp. (assembly GCA_037439905.1). Taxonomy (GTDB): domain Bacteria; phylum Chloroflexota; class Dehalococcoidia; order Tepidiformales; family Tepidiformaceae; genus Amarobacter. Next base: position 532 of record JBBIVC010000294.1, on the reverse strand, counting down.
CGAGCCCGACGGGGCTACGGGCGATCGCCCGACGGGGCCGGAAGTGCTGAGCACGCCGAAGTAGCGGTGGCCCGTTCGACGGGGTGCGGGCATGATCGGGCGCGATGTCTGACGATGCGTTCTTTTCCGTTGAGGGTGACCGTTACCTCCCCAACCGCGTCTGCCGCGGCCCCTGGGACCCGAATTCGCTGCACGGGCGGGTGATAGCTGGGCTGCTGGGCGCCGAGATGGAGCGGCTGCACGGGGAGCCCGGCCTCCAGTTCACCCGGATGACGGTCGACCTCTGGCGGTTGCCGACGTTCGTGCCCATCGAGGTACGCACGGAAGTGGCACGCGAGGGTGGGCGGATCCGGATGGTCGATGCCGAAGCCTTCGCGGACGGAGTCTCGGTGGGGCGTGCGAGCGGGGTGCTGCTGCGGCGCGGGGACGAGCCCGAGGGAGAAGTGTGGCGCCCTGAGCCCTGGGATATGCCGTTGCCGGGGGCAATCCAGCCGGAGGAATTCCCGGCCCAGGTCCCCGGGGATTGGAAGCC
>JBBIVC010000293.1:0-3136 GCA_037439905.1 Thermoflexus sp. | reverse complement strand
AGGCCCCGGGCAGCGAGCCGGGCAACGACCGCCGCATTCGCTACGATCCGAGTTTCTTCGACTTCACCGCCCTGCAGCGGTTTGGCAAGTAACGCCTCAATCGCCCCCCGGCACGCCCCTGTGGCGCCCGCCGGTTCGGTCGCCGGGTGTGGCCGCACGGCGCTGGCGACGGTGGGCCGATCACCGTCCGTCGCGGTTTCTTGACGGAGGACAGATACCAGGGCTCCAGAGCTCGAAGGGACAGCATATGGCGGAACAGCGCATCGGCATCATCGACGTGTGGACGCAATACCTTTCCCCGACGCCGCCGGAGAAGCGCAATTCGGCTGCCGAAAATGTCTTCCGCCGTTACGGCCGGCTCGATTGGTACCACCGGGGGACCAACGTCGAACAAATGCTGGAGGACATGGATCGCAACGGCATCGAGCTCGCCTGCATCTCGGGCGAGGCCGAGCACGTCCGCGAGGCGGCCCGCCGCTATCCGCAGCGGTTCATCGGCGAGTACCACGCCGATCCCTCCAACATCATGCCGGCCGTCCGCGGGCTGCAGGAGCACGTCGAGAAATACGGCTTCAAGGTTCTGCGCATCGAGCCGTTCCTCTGGCGCAAGCCGCCCACCGACCCGTGCTATTACCCGCTTTACGCGAAATGCGTCGAGCTGGACGTCGCCGTTCAGACCCAAGTCGGCCATACGGGTCCGCTCTACCCCTCGGAAACCGGCCGGCCGACGTACATCGACCAGGTGGCCCTCGACTTCCCCGAGCTGCGTATCATTTGCGGTCACATCGGCTGGCCATGGACCGAGGAAATGATTGCCGTGGCGTGGAAGCACGCCAATGTGTACATCGACACCTCGGCTCACACCCCCAAGCATTACCCGCCCGCGTTCGTGCACTTCATGAAAACGTTCGGCAAGGAGAAGGTCTGCTTCGCGACGGATTATCCGCTGCTGCCGTTCGACCGGGTGATCGCAGAGGTGGACGCCCTGGACCTCTCCGCGGAGGTGCGGCGACTGTTTCTGCGCGACAACGCGCGCCGAGCGCTCAAGTTGGGGTGAGGGCCTGGGTGGAAATCGACGGCTCGATCTGCAGCGGGGAGAATCCGGGGCGGGAGCCGCGCTCCCACCCTCGAGATTACCCGGCCGAATGCCGCGCGTCATTCTCGCTTGAGGGGGGCGTTGCTCCACCCCGAGGGATTTTTTCACAAGCTCCGAGAACAGCAGCCCGCGGATCGCGGTTCACGAAAGCGAGGAAACCATGCCCGACTTCCAGGCCATCCAGTTGACGATCGACAAGCAGGTGGCGTGGGTCACGCTCAACCGGCCCGACGCCCGCAACGCCATCAACGACGAGATGCGCGAGGAACTGCTGGCGGTCTTGAACGATGCCCGCACGAATGCCGGCGTGCGGGCGGTCGTCCTGACCGGCAGCGGGAAGGGCTTCTGCACCGGCGCCGATCTCAGCCGCCAGGGCGCGGGGCCGACCGGTCCCGGTGCCGCGCGCGAGATGATGCGCACGCGCTCGCAGCGCTTGATCCGGGCCATCTGGGAATTGGAGAAGCCCGTGATCGCGGCCGTCAACGGCGTCGCCGCCGGTCTCGGCGCGCACTTGGCGTTCGCATGCGATCTTATCATTGCCGCCGCCGAGGCCCGCTTCATCGAGGTCTTCGTGCGCCGCGGCATCGCCATCGACGCCGGCGGTGCGTATCTCCTGGCCCGGCTCATCGGGCTAGCCAAGGCCAAGGAGCTGGTGTTCTTCGGCGACGACCTCGCCGCCGACGAGGCGCTGCGCATCGGATTGGTCAACAAGGTGGTGCCCGGGGCGGAGTTGCTGCAGGCGACGCGGGAATGGGCCGAGCGGCTCGCGCGAGGACCCACCGTGGCGATTGGGATGTCGAAACGGCTCCTGAACCGCTCCCTCGACTCGGATATCGAGACGGCCTTGGAGGAAGAGGCCCTGGTCCAGTCGCTGGTGACCCAATCCGAGGACACTCAGGAGGGCCTGAAGGCGTTCGTGGAACGCCGCACGCCGGTGTTCACAGGGAGGTGAGCGGCCGCTTCAGAAGTGCCTCGGAATTTCCGTAGGGGCGATCCGTGTGATCGCCCTGTCCGTTGCCCCACGCGGAAGGTCGGGCGAATACAAGATTCGCCCCTACCTCGTGCGGAGGGAGCACGCGCGCTCACGCGCTCCGCTCGTAGCGCCAGTCCGATTCGTACATCCACAGCCTGTGGCGGGGACCCGGGCGCTGGGGATCCCAGTCGTCGTAACCAACATCGCCGGAGTACAGGACACAGGCGCCGTCCGGTACGATGCACAATCGGGGCATGAAGGTCTCCACGGGCCCCCGCGCCAGCGCGGCCAGTGCTTCGCGGACGTGCTGGAACGGGCTCACGCACGCGAGGGTCACGAAGGTCGGCGGCGGCAGCGCGATGTCGCGGCGCCGGTGGGCCGCCAGTGCGTCGCGCGGCCGCATCCAGCGGTGCGCATGAATTTCGCCGCCGTCGACCCGCACCGCCGCATCGCCCGCGGGCGCCGCAAAGAACCACGTGTCGAAACGCCTGGGCAGCGGCTCGGGGGTGATCCAGCGCGAGACGAGGACCAACTGCTCGGGCGCAAGGACGATCCCGGCTTCCTCGCGCGCCTCGCGCACGGCCGCGTGTCGGGCTGCTGCCAGGACATCGGTTCCGCCGCTCGCCGCGTAGTCCGCCGGATCGAGGCGCCCCCCCGGAAAGACCCAAGCGCCGCCGTGGAACGCCAGCTCCGCATTGCGCAGGACGAGCAGGACCTCACACCCCTCGGGTCCGTCGCGCAGAAGCACAACCGTGGCGGCCGGGTGGGCCGTTGAAGGGGCCGGATCGCTCATGACCGTACGCTTAAACATTCGTGGAACCTCGTGAAAACGCAAGTCCCCCCAGGGTTGAATGAAGCGGGCGCACATGCGTCAAATGGGTCAGGTAGCTCACAGAGGATCCCCCTTCCGCAGCTACTGGCGCCAGGCGGGTACACCGCCTGCGCTCTCCTCACCCAAGCGCTGGCAGCCAGCACTTCCCCCGTGCTGGCTGCCGGCGCACCTCATCTGCCAATCCCCGAACCCTCTCCCTGGCTTGATCGTCAGGACGCGCGCCCGGCTGGTATCC
>JBBIVC010000292.1:0-3163 GCA_037439905.1 Thermoflexus sp. | reverse complement strand
TCAACCCCGTGGCGCCGGGAGCCCTGGTCGCTGCCGGCGCATTGATGACCGGGTAGCTCGCCTCGCGGTCGGTCGCCTTTTTCGGGCGCGATGGGTTCTTCGGCCTGCTCGCTTCGTCGAGCGCGGCGATGGGCCTCATCTTCCTCTCCGCCGCGGCTTAGACCCGCGCGAGCTCCCGCTGCATCTGGGCGAGGCCCATCGGCCCGAGGTTGAGCGCGGCGCGGTGCCACTCCTTGAGGTCGAACGCCTGGCCCTTCCGGGCACGGCAGCTTTCCCTCGCCTCCAGCCAGCACCGCTCGCCCACCTTGTAGCTGATGGCCTGTCCCGGTGTCCCCAGGTACCGGATGACCTCGCTCTGCATGAAGTCCGGGGGGAACTGCGACCGCTGGAGACAGAATTGCTGGCCAAGCTCAGCGTTCCAGGCCTCGCCCGGGTGGAACGTTTCGTCCGCGGGTATGCGCAGCTCGAGGTGCATGCCGATATCGACGACCACCCGGACCGCACGAAGCGCCTGGGCGCGGAGCATGCCAAGGTAGTAGTCCGGGTTTTCGAGGTAGCCCAGCTCCCCCATCAGGCGCTCGGCATAAAGCGCCCAGCCTTCCACATACCCGGAAGTGCCACCCAGCAGGCGCTGGAAGCGCGAGAGCTCGCCCGCTAGGTACTTCGCGGTGGCTCGTTCGAAGTGGTGCCCCGGCACGCCTTCGTGGTAGGCGATGGAGACTTCGCCCCAGAGCGGAAAGCGCGTCTTGCCGCCGGTTGGGTACCAGGTGCGGCCGGGCCGGCTGAAGTCCTCGGACGGGCCCGTGTAGTACATCGCCAGCGCACCGCCGGGAGGCGCGATCATCGCCTCGATCTTCCGCAACGGCGCCGGGATATCGAAGTGGGTGCCATCGAGCTCCGCGATGGTCCTGTCCTGGAGGTCTTGCATCCACTGCCGGAACTCTTCCACACCCTCGATGGCACGCGAGGGATCCGACTCCAGGAACTGCCGTGTCTCTTCGATCGAGGCGCCCGGGAGGATGCGCGCGCAGGTCGCCCGCATTTCCTCCTCGATGCGGTGCAGCTCATCCCATCCCCAGCGGTACGTCTCCTCCAGGTCGAGCTCGATGCCGTTGTAGACCCGTGAGGACAGCTGGTACAGCTCTGGCCCCACCCCGTCGCGTTCCACGGCGCCATCCATGAACCGCTCCTCCAGGAAGCGGCTGAACTCGCGATAGGCCTCGGCCGCTGCGTTCGCGCCCGATTCCAGCTCGCGCCGCAATGCCGGCGTGCTGGCTGCGGACTGGTCGAACGCCTCCAGCAGCCCGTGGAAGAACGACCGCCCATCGGTCGCGCCGCCGTAGGTGGCGGATTGCTGTATCGCCTGCGCCACCTGCCGCCGCGCGCTGGGGATGCGCTTGCGCTGCCCCTCCTCCAGGGTCCGGCGGTAGAGGGCCACGCCGTGTGGCAGCTTCTGCAGGCGCTTGGCGATGGTTCGCCAATCGTCTTCGGTCGCCCGGGGCATCAGGTCGAACGCCATCCGCATCACCGTGGTTGCGTTCCGGAACCCGCTGAGCCGGTAGTGGTCACCCGCTTCCATGAGGTCCTCGCGCAGGGTGAGCACATCCTCCATCGCTTCCTTCGCGATACGGTCGCGTTCGTTTTCGATCGGCGCTGCCGCCAGCCTCGACAGGGTTTCCCGCCGGAGCCGGGCCTGCGCCTCGTATCCCTCCGGCGAATAGTCGCTGACGTCGGCATCGTGGCCGGGGACGCCCATCATGGTGGCTGCAACGGGGTCGAGCGCCGCCAGGGCGTCCACATAGTCGCTGGCGATGTCGTAGATGGCTGTCATGCCGCCCTCCTCTGGTGAACCGGGATTATCCGGCCCATGGCAAGTGGCCTGCCAGCCCCGCGAAGTCGGCATGCACGCCGGGGGTTGCCGCGATGATGGCGCGCGATGCGATGGTCGCCGCCGCCCCACCGCGCTCCACGACCACGCCTCCAGCCTCCCGGACCAGGATGAGCCCCGCGGCGATGTCCCACGGCTCGAGGTCAGAGTGGAGGTAGAGGTCCCACCGCCCGGCGGCGAGATAGGCGAATCCCAGTGCCGCGGACCCGGTGACCCGCAAGGACTGCATACCGGGCCACAGGTGGCTGGCCGTGGCGAGAAGCTGGCTTGCGCGCGCGTCGTTGTAGCCGAGGTCGATGGCGACGACCGCGTCTTTCACCGTGGCGCAGTCGGAGACGGCCACCGGGTGGCCGTTGAGGGTGGTACCAAGCCCGCGCACGGCCAAGAACGTGTCGCCAAGCAGCGGGTGCGTCGTGAGTCCGAGCATGGGCTCGCCCCCAAAGCAAAGGGCGATGGTGAACGCAAAGTGCGGTATCCCGCGCGAGAAGTTCTTTGTGCCGTCGAGCGGGTCGACGATCCACAGCCACCCGTCGGACAGGGTATCCGCCGCCGTTTCCTCGCTCAGGATGGCGTGGTCCGGGTATTCGCGACGGAGCATCGCGGTGACTGCCCGTTCGACGGCGTAGTCGGTCTCCGTCACGATGTTCCCGCGGCCCTTGACCCCGGCGACGGCCGCCTGTCCATAGCCCGCCCGGATGATGCGGTTCGCTGCCTCCGCGCACTGCGCAGCGACCGTGGCTGCGCTGGCGCCGGTCGCCGAAAGAGGAAGCTCCACTCCGTGGATGCTACCGCGTCGCGGGCTAACGGTTGCGCTTTCGGAGGTCGCGCGCGGAGACCGCGTTGACCTCGCCCCAGCGGTCGACGGCAACCAGGTGTTCGAGCGGCAGCCGGTCCTGGGGCGCCAGCTCCTTGCGCGCCAGGTCCTCCGGCAGACTCGCCGGGTCGCCTGGGTATCCTGCGGCGACCACCGCAACGATCCTCACGCTCTCCGGTGCCTCGAAAACCGCGCGGACCCCGGGTTCGTCGAAGCCAGCCATGGGGTGGGCGACCAGGCCCATGGCGGTGGCCTGGGCCATCAGGTTCCCGATGGCGATCCCCGCGTGCATGGCCCACACCTCGCGCGTCGTGCCTCCGAAATCCTGCGGAGTGGTGTCGTGTGAGGGCACTGCCGCGATGGCGAAGAGCAGCGGAGCCGCTGGCGCCCAGTTCCGGTTGCCTTCGGAAATGGCGGCTACCAGGGCCGCGCGGCGTTCCGGCGATCGCGCGACCAGGATG
>JBBIVC010000291.1:0-3169 GCA_037439905.1 Thermoflexus sp. | reverse complement strand
GACCAGCGGGTCGCCACAGGCGACGACGATCGAGCCATCGGGGCCGGGCTCGCTGGATGGTGTGGCGGTTGGAGAGCCGGTCCCGGGCGGCGGTGTGGGGGCCGGGTTCGTCGGAGTCTCTCCCGGGGCAGTCGCGGGCGGCTCGGTGCCGGGCGCGGCGGCGCCGCCCCCTCCGAGGCTATCGGCCGCGACGATCATGAAGATGATGAAGCTCACAGCGACGGCGAGGACCGCCCATGCGAAGTAGGCGGGCCAGCTACCGGCACTGTCCCGTCCGCCGACAGTGGTCCGCCGTTGTTGCGGTTGCTGCCGGGGCCGGGACTTCGCCATCCGCCCAACCTTACCGCTCATCGTGGTTCCGGCCCACCCGCGGCGGTTCAGGCGCTGGAAACGCGCGGGTCGCGGGCGATGTCATCGAGGAATGCTCGAAGCAGGGCGTTGGTTATCGCCGGCTGTTCGAGCTGGAAGAAGTGGCCGGCGCCGGCCACGGGCTCTTGCCGCACGAACATGGTGACATCGCGCAGCCATGCCGGGTCGCCGAGGGGGGATTCGGACCAGATGGCCATGAACGGTTTGCGGTCTGCGAGCTGGACGAGTTCCTTGAATCGCGCCGCCACGGCCTCGAAGCCGTCGAGCATGCCGGCCGCAACCTCCGGAGGACAGGCCATCAGCACCTCACCGTAGGCGCGCACCTCCGGGGGCGTCTGCTCGTTCCAGAACCGCTCCACCATCCGGGCAGCCGGTTCCATCGAGGCAGCCTCGCGGATGCGCTCAGCGAGGTTCGGCCTGCGGCTTTCCGCCATCGCAGGTGAAATGGGTGAATCGCCAATCACGGTCGCGAGCACCAGGCCGGGGTCGCGCTCATTCAGAAGCAGGGCCACGACGCCGCCGAGACTGTGGCCGACGACCACAGCAGGGGCGATGCCGAGGGCCCGGATGACGGCAGCGACATCAGCGGCGGCCGTTGTTACGTCGAACGGCGGCACGGCGGCGGAATCACCACGGCCGCGCAGGTCGATATTGATGCAGCGATGGTCGCGGCTGAGGTCCGCCACCTGGGGAGCCCACGCGCGCCTGTCGCAGGCAAAACCGTGCACGAAGACGAACGCCGGGCTGCCTGCGCCCACGTCATCGAACGAGAGGACCACGCCGTTGACCGTCAGTTCCGCCACCGCATCACCCGGTGATGCTTGCGCTGGCGCCGATGGGCGAGGCGATTGGCCAACCTCACGGCGGTCACGCCAGCGTGGCGGCCGCGCGAGAACGCCGAGGTGCCGCGGCGCCTGACGGCGGTCGAGTCCACCCGCTGGGCTGCTCCACGGATCACTTCGGGAGCGTGGCGCGAGGTCTCCGAGAGCAACGCCAGGGCCTCTTGGGCCGCATGGCGCGCCCGCTCCAGGTCGATTTCGTTGAGCGACTGCCTGGCCCGCCGGGTGCCTGTCGTCCCGATCGCGCCAAGGCGCGCGACGACTTCCGCGGCTCGCTCGCGCGCCTGCTCGACATCCACGGCGTGGAGGGCGGGAACGTGACTCGCGGCGGCCGCGGCGCGGGCGCGAAGAGTCCTCTGCTTTCGACGCTGCGCGCTGCGCCTCACCAGGTAGCCAGCGCCGGCGATGGCCAGGGTGGCGCCGATGCCGGCAAGCACAAGGGCCGTGATGCCCGGACCGCGCCGGCGCGCCGCGGTGTGCTCCTCGACCAGCTGCTGGAGCGGCGGGCCATCGGGAACCGGCTCGAACTGGCCGCTCTCGACGTCGGCCAGGAATTCGCGCACTGCTTCGGTGAATGCATCGGGGTTATCGCCGGGGACGCTATGGCCCGCGCCGGGGATCACCACCAGGCGCGACCGGCGGATCTCCTGCGCGCAGCGTTCCGCGACTTCCGGGGTGAGGACGTCGCTTTCAGCGCCGCGGACGAGCAGCGTGGGCACGCTGAGGTTCCGGAAGAGCTGCCACGACTCGTCGTTCGTGAGGTTGCTGCCGATTGTCAGCCCGCTATCGGGCTGCCGGAAGCGCTTATCGAACTTCCACGTCCACTTGCCGCTTTCGGTGGGCTTCAGGCGGTGGCGCATCCGTTCGCGGATGTTTTCGAGGGTGCGCCGCTGGTTGAAGCGGTGCGCCATCTCGACGAACTCTTCGAACTCGAGCTCGTCGGGTCCCCGGGTGAAGCGGACGATGTTATCGACGCCTTCCTTCGCCGCCTCGGGGCCAACATCGACGAGCACGAGAGCGCGCACGTGCTGTGGGTAGGCGTTCGTGTAGGCCACCGCATTGAGCCCGCCCATGCTGTGCCCGATGAGGATGAAGGTGTCGAGACCGAGGGCCTTGCGAAAGCCTTCGACATCGGAGACGAAGGCTTCACGGGAATAATCGCCCTCGGCCGACCAGTCGCTATCGCCGTGGCCGCGCTGGTCCAGGGCGAGGAGGCGGTAGCGGTCCTGCATCCGCTCGGCGAACTCATCGAACATGTGCCCGGAAACGCCGAAGCCGTGGAGCATGACGATCGGCGGCGCGGTGGGGCTTCCCCACTCCTGGTAGGCCAGCTTCAGCCCATCGACGGAGACGCTTCGCTCAAGGTATCCGGCGGTCACCATCGGGGTCACCTCCCTCGTTGTTTCGCCATCGCGAACAACGATGATAGCACCCCGGTCCGAGGCCCACGGATGTGGAGGTGAAAGTCATGCGAGGCCGGGCAGGCCCTGTTCGGCCAGCAGGCGGTTGTACGTGCGGACGAGCGCGTCGCCCTGGTAAGCGAAGCCGCCGCCGGGGTTGAACGAGTAGTTGTAGGCGGCGCGCACGGCGTACTCGCCCGTGTAGCCGGCGCGTTCGCCGGCGTGCCAGGCCTCGGCGAGCCCGCGGGCAGCGCGCTCGGCGTTAGCCTCGGGATCGAAGCGGAGGTCGCCCATGCCGTGGCCGTAGCCCTGGTCGTGGAGCTGGAAGAGCCCGACGGAATGACCGTTGTCGCCGATGGCATCTGGCCTGCCACCGCTCTCGATGAACATCACCGCCTTCAGAAAGAGCGGCGGCACGTTGTACTTCCGGCCAAGCCGGTTGAGCAGTCCGTCCCAGCGGTCGGGGTCGGCGGGGGTGTTGGAGCTGATTGGCGTGTGCGGCTCGACCGCCCCGGTGGAAGCGGCCGCTCAATTGATCGGCCAGACGGGCTACCGGAGGCT
>JBBIVC010000290.1:1729-3172 GCA_037439905.1 Thermoflexus sp. | reverse complement strand
CCCGCGGCGGTCGCCGCCGCGGTTCACCAGGCCGGTCCCCGGCTGTCCGCCCGGACCATCGCCATCGCGGCAGCCCTGTCCATCGCCATCTATGCAGCTGCCGCCTTCGGGGCGGACGCGGTCCTCGCCGGGATCGATATCGAGCCGGAGACGTTCCGCGTCTCCGCTGGTCTCGTCATGGTGGCCGGCGGCGTGTTCACGATCTGGTCAGGCAGCGCCGGCTACAGCGGCGAGCTCGGCTCACGCTCGGCCGCGCTGTTCCCGCTCGCCGTGCCGCTGCTCGCCTCGCCCGCAGGGCTGGCCGCGGTCCTGAGTCATAGCGCCGATGGCGAGACCAGCACGGCCCTGGCGGCTGCGGCCGTGGTGGTGTTGCTGGCCGCGGCCGCCCTCATGGCTCGCCTGGGCCGTTTCCGCGCAACCGCCGATGGTCTGGCACGCCTGGGTGGCGCACTCCTCATCGCCTTCGCCGGCGCGATGATCGTTGATGGCATCCGGGCGGTGTGAACCATGGCGCTCCAGAACCGGGTCGATCCGTTCGGCGAGATTCACGCGGTCCCGGCGCGGGGCACCCTCATGGGGAACCGGGGCGGCTGTCTCCATACTCCCGGGCGGCAGCTCACCAGCCGCCGGTGGGTGAGTCCCCGCTGGATCGCCTGCACGCTCGAATTCCGCGGCTGGCACCGGGAGGTCATGCAGCCCGGGCGCTATACGGAGCTCTTCTTCCTCGATGAAGCCACCGCCTTCGCGGCGGGCCACCGTCCCTGCCTGCTCTGCCGGAACGCCGAGGCCCGCCACTTCGTCGCTGCATGGCTTGCGGGGAACCCGAAGGCAGGGCCGCTTCGGAGCGTCGATGTGCTGGATCGCGCCTTGCACGCCGAGCGCGTGGATCCCCTCACTCGCCGGCAGCGCACCGGCCGGGCTCGCCTGCGCGGGATCCCCGATGGCGCCATGGTCACGCTCGACACTGCCCCCGGGGCGCCCCTGCTCGTCTGGGCCGGGGTCCTGTGGCCCTGGAGCTTCGACGGTTATCGTCAGCCGCTCGCGCCGGGAGAATCCGCGCTCTCGGCCGAGGTGACGTTGCTCACACCGCCCTCAGTCGTGGAAGCTTTTCGGGCGGGCTACCGGCCGACGGTCCATCCGTCGTGCCGCGCTGTCATGGGAAAATCCTGACACCCGCAAACCCGCGGTTTACACTCGGGCTACACCTGACATCCTGATTCGACCGGAGACAACCTATGTCCGGCCATTCCAAGTGGTCGACCATCAAACGCGCCAAGGGGGCGAACGACGCGAAGCGCGGCGCCCTCTTCACCAAGCTTTCCCGCGAAATCATCCAGGCCGCCCGCCAGGGCGGTGGCGACCCCGCGATGAACTTCAAGCTGCGCCTCGCTGTCCAGCGCGCCAAGGCCGCCAACATGCCCCACGACAACATCGAGCGGGCAA
>JBBIVC010000290.1:0-1706 GCA_037439905.1 Thermoflexus sp. | reverse complement strand
CTGCCAGCGAGGACAACCTCGACGAAATTACCTACGAGGGTTATGGTCCCGGCGGCACGGCCATCCTCGTCTCCGCCCTCACCGATAACCGGAACCGGACCGTCTCCGAGATACGCCACCAGTTCAGCCGCGCCGGCGGAAGCCTGGGCGAGACCGGCTCCGTCGCCTGGCAATTCGAGGCCAAGGGCGTCATCACCGTCCCCGTCAACTCTAGGGACCCCGAAGAGCTCGCCCTCCAGGCTATCGATGCCGGCGCCGAAGACGTCGAACTCCAGGGAGACGTCGTCGAGGTCCGGACCGACCCCTCAAGCCTCGAGGCCGTCCGCAAGGCGCTCGAATCCGCCGGCCTTGAAGTCGAAAATGCCGACTTCGCCATGGTCCCCAAAGTGACCGTTGAACTCGATGAGAAGGCGGCCCACCAGGCGCTGCGCCTCATCGAAGCCCTGGAAGACCTGGAAGACGTGCAGCGCGTCTACTCGAACGCCGATTTCAGCGACGAGGCGCTCGCGAGCTATGCCGGGTAGCGCGGCCCTCAGGACAACTTCATGAGCAGGACGGCTGCATAGAGCGTGGTGAAGAGGGCGGCGGTGCTGACGAGCCGGGTCACGGTGAATACTCCATCGCGGTGTATTCCGTCCAACGGCCGGGGCACGGCAAAAGTTCCGTGAGGGGGTAGAACCGGTGACCAGCGCCGCGGCCCCGGCCGTTTCGTAGCAAGCATGCGCTGCCGCCGGGCGCGGGTCTGTTACTTCGTTCACGCTCCGGGGGAGTGTGGGCTCGTTCCAGCGGTTCCCGGTACGGGCGAGGGCCGCACCTCGCACGCGAACACGCGGCCAAAGTGAAACAGGAATGCCTCGGCCACATCCTCGAATTCGATGTGCTTGCCTGCCTCGGCCACCATGCTCGTCATCTCCACGTCATCCATCCCACACGGGTTGATGAGGGCGAAGTGGCTCATGTCCGGGTCGATGTTGAGCGCGATGCCGTGCATCGTCACGCCCCGGCGCACGTTCAGCCCGGCCGACGCGATCTTCCCTTCTCCCACCCAGACTCCACGCCCCAGGGCCGACCGCTCTCCCCGCAGCCCCCAGTCCGCCAGGACGCCAATCACGGTGTCCTCAAGCCCGGTCAGATAGTCGAGCACCCCGATACCCCACCCCCGGAGGTCGATAATCCCGTAGGCCACGAGCTGCCCCGGGCCGTGATACGTGATGTCGCCCCCGCGCTCCGTCTGCACGATCTCGATGCCGTACTGGCGCACCAGCTCCTCGCTGGCTCGCAGGCTCGGCACCGGGTGGCTCCGGCCGAGGGTGAACACCGGCCGGTGTTCGGTCAGCAGGAGCGTATCGGCTCCAGCGCCCTCGCGGCGCTGCGCCTGCAGACGCTGTTGCAGCCGGTGCACCTCGCCATAACTGGTGGTGCCCAGCTGGTACACGAGAACATTGCGCCGCGTTTCTTGCACTTGCTGCTCTTCCCCGGCTTTCACGATGTCAGCAACGCATACGGCTCCTCGACGAGCCGGCGCACGCGGGCGAGGATTCGAGCTGCCTCCCCCGCGCCGGCCCGGGCGCTGTCGTATGCCATCGTAACGCTCAACAAACCCCGCTCGCCGATCGCCCCCATAGAGGCTGCGAGGGCGTGCCCCGCGCTCAGTGGAGGCTGCCCCCGGTCGATGCCCATCTCGCGCAGCGAGAGCAGCCACCAGG
>JBBIVC010000289.1:0-3174 GCA_037439905.1 Thermoflexus sp. | reverse complement strand
ACGCCCAGGCCCAGACCGTGCGGGCACAACTCTGGCCCGGGGGGCCCTGGCTCACCTGCCGCAACACCACGGGTCGCAACTGGCGCTGCCCCGGGACAGGCTCGGCCAACGCTCCTGTTGTCCAGGTCACCGGCCTTCGTGTCGTTGCGGCCGAGTAACCTGGCTCAGGCAAGCGCGCGCTGCGCCAGGCGGCGAATCTCGGGCTCGTAGGCATCGAACGCAGGGAAGCGCTCATTGATGGTCCGGGCTATCCCCGCCGGCGCCTCGCCCTCAAGCCGCCAGCGCACCAGGAGGAGCGCCACCCACCAGAGGAGCGAAGCCCGCACCAGCGCCGGGAGGAGCGCCCACTCCGCCTCCGGGAGCGGCCGCACCGATTGGTAGCCCTCGAACAGCGCCGCGGCCAGCCGGGGGTCAAGCGGCTCAAAAGGCATCAGGAGCGGGGCAATGTCGCACAGCAACGCATCCCGCCGCGCAAAGTCGAAATCCAGCAAGCCGCTGAGCTGGCCGTCCTTGAACAGCAGGTTCCGGGGCGAAAAGTCGCCGTGGATTGGATGTTCTGGCAGGTCCGGGTAGCGCAGGCGCGAAAGTTCGCGCAGGTTCCGGTAGCGCTGCCTCCGGATGTCCGCTGCCAGCCCCGGGTAGTCCCGGCTGAAGGCTGAGACCAGCGCATTGAAGCTCCCGATCCCCGCGGGCTCCACCATCACATCGAGTTCCCACGTCTTGCCGAAGCCGGGCCGCTGCCGCTCCGGCTCGAACGGCGCGACATCGCGGTGGAAGCGCCCGAGCAACCGCCCCAGGATGTGGTACGACGCCGGCGTGCGGGCCGCGGGGTGTCCACCTTCGAGAAAGCGGTGACACGTCCACGCTCCCCCCTCGAAGAGGACGGCCGCCGAGCCATCGCTGGCCGGCCGGGCGAGGGGGACAGGCCACCCCTTGCCGGCGGCGAACGTCATCAGGTCCTGTTCCCAGCGGATGGCTTCCAGCCCACGCATTACGCCGTACCGCCGGATCACCACGAGTTCGCCGCCCGCAGCGATGCGCCAGTGACGGTTCACCGCCCCGCTTTCGATAGGCGTCTGGTGTGCGCCAGCCAGGCCGAATGCAGCCAGCACCGCCCCCGGCACCGTGCTCGTATCTCCGGACATGGGTCCACCTTCGCGCGCCGGGGGCCAAGAGGGAAGCAAGAAGCCCCCTGCCCCGGGAGATTCGGGGAGGGGGCTCCGAAACCGCCGCTCTGGCGGTTACTTCTGAATGATGTTGATGGTGCAGGCCGAGCAAAGCCCGATGACGTGCGCGAGCCCGATCTTCGAGCCTTCGACCTGCCGCCCGCCGGCCTGTCCGCGCAGGTGGAACACGATCTCGGCGATGTTCGCCACGCCCGTGGCGCCCAGCGGATGGCCCTTCGAAAGGAGGCCGCCGCTGGCGTTCACCACTGCCGTGGTCTTCGGCTTGTAGGTCTTGTCCTGGAAGGGCGCCACGTCCTCCTGGTACTTGGTCGGGATCTTGTTGCCAATCCACGGGGCGCCGCTCGCAACGTGGGCCGCAGCCTCGCCATCGCCGCAGAGGCCGAGGTTCTCGTAGTGCAGCAGCTCCGCGGTCGCGAAGCAGTCGTGCAGCTCGACCTGGCTCAGGTCCTCCGGCCCGATCCCGGCCTGCTCGTAGGCGAGCTTCGCTGCGTTCCGCGTCAGCGTGTTGATGTCGGGCAGCGTCAGGTCGCGGTCGGTGAACGGATCGCTCGTCAGCACGCTCGCCGCGATCTTGATCGGCTGGGTGGTGAACTGTCGTGCCTTGTCCATCGAGCACAGGACCGCGGCGGCTGCGCCGTCGCCGGTCGGGCAGCACATCAGCAGCGTGTTCGGGTACGAGATCATGCGCGAGTTCAAGACCTCGTCGAGCGGCGATTCCTTCTGATACTGGGCCAGCGGGTTCTGGGTGCTGTGGTAGTGGTTCTTCACGCTCGCAAGGGCGAAGTGCTCCTGCTTCGTGCCGTACTTCTTCGCGTGCTCCATGCCCGCCATGCCGAACACCGCCGGCATCATGTACGAACCGACGCGGCCTTCCAGGCTCGTCGCCGGGTCGCCGCGCGAGCCGAGCAGCCCCTGCTTGCCCATCTGCTCCGAACCGATCGCCATCACCACGTCGTAGGCGCCGGAGGCGATGGCGAGGTAGGCCTCGCGGAACGCCGTCGAGCCGGTCGCGCACGCATTCGCCACGTTCACGACCGGGATGCCGGTCTGGCCCATCTGCTGCAGGATGCGCTGCCCCGAACCGGAGGTGGAGTAGAGATTGCCGCTGTACAGCGCCTCAATCTGCTTCATCTCCACGCCGGCGTCCTTCAGCGCCTCGAGGCCGGCCTGGGCGGCGAGCTGGGAAAAGTCCCGGTCCGCGTACCGCCCGAACTTGATCATCGAAATACCAACGATTGCTACTTCTCGCACTGGCTTCCTCCTTCGTGCGGTGGGCGTCAGGCCGGCGTGAACCGGTACGCGATATACGAGTTGCCCTCTTTGTCCTCCGAGACCTTCTCGGTGAACATCTTTACCCGCATCCCGAAATGAATGTTCTCGGGCTTCGGCTCGATCCCCACGATGTTCGTGTTGACGCTGCCGCCTCCATCGAGGTCGACCACCGCCGCGATGTATGGGGCCTGCACGTACGGTGTGGCCTGGTGGATGATCGTGAAGACGTGGACTTCACCCGTCGAAGCCAGTTTCACCGTCTCGAATGGGCCGGCGCTGCTGCACTTCGCGCAGAACAGCCGTGGGCCGACGTATTTGGTCCCGCAGTTCTTGCAGATGGACCCGTTCAGGTAGTCCTCTTCCCGGGTGGCTCCAAGAGTCAGGTGTGGGACGAGTGGGCGCACTTCCGGCGCTGCCGCGGTCGCTTCAGCCAAGCGAAAACCCCCTTTCGGTCTGGCAATTCCCTTGGCCCGGCGCATACCAACTGGCCCCGGGCCGGGGCGATGCGGTGGTATTGTTCGCCCCCGGCGAAAGGCTGTCAACGAACCCCGGAGCCCCCGCGCACAACCTCCTCGCCGGGGCTATGCGCCGCCCAGGAGGCCCGAAACGAGATCCGTCGTGGCTCCCAGCGGCTCTAGCCCGCGGTAGGTTCCTGCCACCGTGCCATCGGCCGCAATGACCGCCACGCCGATCTCTGACCCAAGGTCACCCAGCC
>JBBIVC010000288.1:0-3220 GCA_037439905.1 Thermoflexus sp. | reverse complement strand
ATCGGGGTGGTTGGGACGCAGTTCATCGAGAATCTCTACGCGCACTCGCTGAGGCAGGTAGCCGGCGCGGAGATCGCTGCGGTGGCGTCGCCCAACACCGCGGCGGCGTTCGCCGAGCGCTGGGGAATCGGCCGCCATTACGCCGACTACCGGGACATGATCGCGGCAGGTGGCCTGGATGCGATCGCCATCGGGGCGCCGAACAACCTCCACCACGACATCGCCATCCGCGCGGCGGCCGCAGGGCTGCACGTGCTGTGCGAGAAGCCGCTGGCCATGAGCCTGGCCGAGGCCGACGGGATGATCGCGGCCTGCGAGCGGGCGGGCGTGGTGCTGATGTATGCGGAGAACCTGCTGTTCGCCCCGATGTACCGGCGGGTTCGCGACCTGGTGCGCCGGGGGCGAGTCGGCCAGCCGTTCCTGGTGAAGCAGACGCAGGGCCACGGGGGCCCGTACTCGGCGTGGTCCTGGGATGTCGAGCGAGCCGGCGGCGGCGCGCTGCTGGACATGGGCTGCCACAGCATCCACGCCATCTGCCGGGCGATGGGCGCCTGGCCCGAAGGGGTGACGGCCACCCTCGGCCGTTACATCCATGGGGAACGCGGGCGCGGCGAGGACCACGCGACGGTCATCCTGCACTTCCCGGGGGGCGCCACCGGGATCGCCGAGAGTTCGTGGGCGATGCCGGGCGGGAACGATTCGCTGGAGGTGTACGGGCCCGGCGGGCGGCTGGTGGCGAACATCGAGCGGGGGCCGGCGATCGCGGCCTACTCGGTCGCGGAGACGGCGGAATCCACGGATGGTGGGCCCCGCGGCGGGTGGCACTACGAGACGTACGAGGACGCGTGGCAGTTCGGGTTTCCGCAGGAGATCCAGCACTTCGTGGACGTGATCGCGGGCCGGGCCGGGCTGGAATCGAGCGGAGCGGACGGGCGGCGCGTTTTGGAGATCATCTGCGCGGCGTACGAGTCGGCGCGGCTGGGGCGCCGCGTGGAGTTGCCGTTCGCCAGCCGGGCGAAGAAGCCGATCGACCACTGGTGGGATGCCGGGGCGAATACGCCGGGTTAACAGGGCTTTTGGGCACGAGCCGGGACTGAAGGCGGCGATTGGCCTAGGCTTATGCGTGCATGAACTGGCTGCAATCGTTCTTCAACACCCCGGCCCGGCAGGCGATGGGCTGGACGGGACTTGGCATCGTGGGGATCGTGTTCGCGGCCATCGGCGTGTGGTTGCTCACGGGCGACAGCGAGAAGGGCGCCGTGACGGCGAGCGAAGACCGGACCCCCACGGCGACGGCCACCGCGACGCGGAGCGCTACGGCCACGGCAACGGCGACTCGAACGCCGGGTGCGACGGCGACTCCGAGCCCGAGCGCATCGCCCACGGCGACGGCCACGGCGACAAGCGTACCCCGGCAGACGGGCGGAGGCGGGGGTGCATCGAACCCGGCGCCCCAGGCGCAAGAACCGGCCGCAACGCCGACAGCCACGCCTCCCCCGGTGGTGGCCGGCGGGGAGTACTGTCCGAACATCTCATCGTCGATGCCACCCAACAGCGTGTTCGGCCTGTTTACGATCGGGGGCGCGCCAGCGCCAGCGGGGACAGAAGTTGGCCTGGCTTTCGATGGAGTTGTGGGACCAATCAGGTCAACGGTTGAAGCCGGGGGCTACCGGGTGGACTACAACGCGTCCATCGATACGTGTGCGAATCGCGTTGGGGCTGCCATTTCGATCTACCACAATGGCGTGCTCTACCCCACCGGCCAGGTGGTGGGAGGTGGCCCCGCCTTCCGGTTTGACCTGGCGGTGCCCTGAGCCGCTTCACAGGATCTCTCCCGGCACGGAACCCTAGCGCCGGGGCGATGTCTTAGGATAGGGCGTCCCGCGAGGGGCGCCTCAGCCAGCGCCCGGAGGATCAGATGGCGACGATGCAGGAACTCTCGGAGCTTGCCTGGAACGGAGGCCGCGCGGAGGCAGACCGGCTGATGGCCCGGCCGGGGCAGCTGCTGGAAGTGGTGCCCGGCGTGGCGCTCACGAGCGGCTTCGGACAATCAATCACCATTCAGACTGCGGACGGGCTGGTGGTGGTGGATGTGAGCGGCGCAGCGCATGGCGAGGCGGTGGCCGGCGCCTTGCGCGAGTGGACGACCGCCCCGGTGCGGCGGGTGGTATACACGCATGGGCACTTCGACCACGTGGGCGGGATGGCGGCGTTCGATGCTGATGCCCGGGCCCGGGGGTACGAACGGCCGCACGTCATTGCTCACGAAAACGTGCCAAAGCGGTTCGAACGGTACACGCGGACCTCGGGCTACAACGCGGTCATCAACGCGCGGCAGTTCGGTGCGCGGCCGCTGGCGCTGGGGGGCCGTTCGCAATGGGAGCGCTGGCGGCAGCCGGACGAGACGTACGCCCAGTCGATGTCGTTCAAGCAGGGCGGCATGGTGTTCGAGCTGAGGCACGGAAAGGGCGAGACCGACGACCACACCTGGGTGTGGGTGCCGTCGTTGAAGCTCATCTGCGCGGGCGACTTCTTCATTTGGAGGACACCGAACGCAGGGAACCCGCAGAAGGTGCAACGCTACCCGGAGGAGTGGGCGGCGGCGCTGCGGGCGATGGCGGCGATGGGAGCGGAGGTGTTCGTGCCGAGTCACGGGTTCCCGATCTACGGAAGCGCGCGGATCGGGCAGGCGCTGAGCGAAGCGGCGCAGCTGCTGGAGACGCTGGTGGCGCAGACGCTGGAGCTCCTGAACGGGGGCGTGCGGCTGGATGAGGTCATCCACACGGTGAAGGCGCCCGATGAGCTGTTGCGGCGGCCCTACCTCGAACCGCTGTACGACGAGCCGGAGTTCATCGTGAGAAATGTATGGCGCATGTATGGCGGGTGGTGGGACGGGAACCCGGCCATGCTGAAACCGGCGCGCGAAGCGGAGGTCGCGGCGAACTGGCGCGCCTGGCGGGCGGCGCGGCGGTGCTCGCGGGGAGAGCGCGCGAACTTGCGGACTCCGGAGATCTGCGCCTGGCGTGCCACCTGGCCGAGTTCGCCGGGTTGGCCGCACCGGAAGACCGGGAGGTGCAGGCGGCACGAGCGGCGGTGTACACCGCGCGGGCGGAATCGGAACAGTCGTTGATGTCGCGGGGGATCTACCGGGCGGCCGCGCGCGAGAGCGAATCGCAGACGTAGGCGGGAACCGGGGATTGCCGGCCGGTGTAGAACATCC
>JBBIVC010000287.1:918-3232 GCA_037439905.1 Thermoflexus sp. | reverse complement strand
GGCCTCCGCGCGACGGCGCCGCACCAGCTGCTCCCGCAGCTCGAGAAAGCGCCCGTCGCTGGCCTGGCCAGCATCGAACAGGCGGCGCATCTGCAGCTCTTCCTCAAACTGCTCCACCACCTCGCCGACGTGGCCAAGATGGACGACCAGCCGTGTCGCCCCCAGGCGGGCGCACCACTCAATGCTCCTCCTGGCGTAGTCGATGGCTGCCTGGCGTTCGTCAGCGTCAAGCGCGGCCAGGTTCACGTGCGAGTTGCCCCGGCCGTTCGCATGCCGCACCCAGGGCGCCGGCTGGTGGACCGAGGTCACCGGCAGTGCCGCGCTCTCGAGAATCCGCTCGATTTTCCCGGCCGGCGTCGAATGGCTAATTTCGATGGCGTCGTAGCCGGCGTCGCGGGCGAACCGCGCGAACTCCGCGCCATCGGCGAAGCGCTCCTGCTGCGCGAACATGGTTGACAGTGCGAGGGGCTTCATTCGCGCCGTGGTTCTCCTGCGGGTTGATGCCGCGCACCGGCGAGTGCCCCGACGCTCCAGCGGCGCGCGGCAAGAAGGAACGATGGCGCCACGAGAGCGGCAGCCATGCTTATCCACATGCCGGCCAAATCATCCTTCCCCAGCAGCGGGACGGCCAGTCCGGCCACCAGCCCGGCGAACATGCACAGCGGCAGGTTTGCCAGGCCCGCGTTCCCGCGCGTGGCAACGGAGACCACGAGCCATGGCGCCAACCCGAGCAGCAGCCACGCGGCAACGAACAGGCTGAGGAAGATGAGGGTGAACACTGCCGGCCTACGTCAGCAGTCGGGCAACATCGAAGTACGTCACGATGAGCACACCCGCCATGAGCAGCGCGAACCCGGTGAGGTGCACCAGGGCTTCCTTTTCCGGGGCGATGCGCCGCCCGCCTCTGATGATTTCGAGGAACACGAAGAACATCCGGCCACCGTCGAGCATCGGGAGAGGCAGGGCGTTGAAGATAGCCAGGTTCAGGCTCAACAGCGCGGCAAATTCGATGAGGGGCCGCCAGCCTTCCTCAGCGATGAGCTGCCCCGTGGTATCGGCGATGCCGACCGGGCCGGTAAACGCCGGCTGATCGCCTCCGACCGAAGCCCCGCTCGTGCCATTGATACGGACGCGGATCTCGTTGATGGTGAGCCGCATGGTATCGATCAGCGACTGGGCGCCCTTCGGCAGCGCCTCCCACGGGGGGTACCACACCGATTCGGTGTAGGGGTACAGGAGCTGGGCTCGCGCACAGTTCCCCTCGTCATCGAACTCGAGGCAGGTGGCTGGCGCTGAGATGGTGATGCCGGTCGGGCCCTGGCCCTCGGGCGGGTCCCAGCGTGCGTACACCCTTGCGGTCAGGGTCGAGCCAGCGCGGTTGATCACCCAATCCTGTACCTCGCCAAGGTTCAGGCGGTTGGCGAACACCAGCTCGCTGGTGTTCCGGATCTCCCGCCCTTCGACCTCGAGGATGATGTCGCCGGGCTGAAGGCCCTGGACAGGCGCAGAGCCGTCGCGCATGGTGCCCTCGATGACGGCTTCGGCAGCGGGGGAACCGGGAGCCACGGTCGATACCTGGGCCATGGCCAGGGAGCGCTCGCGCGGGATCATGAAGCCCGCGGCCATCAGCAGGATGGCCACGACCAGGTTCATGAACACGCCTGCGAACATCACGGTGAGCCGTTTCCAGCGCGGCGCGGCGGCGAGCGAGCGCGGATCGCTCGGGTCTTCCTCGCCGAGGAGCCGCACGAATCCGCCGATGGGCAGCCAGTTGAGCGTGTATTCGGTTTCGCCCTTGCGCAGGTACGTCCACGCGCGCGGCGGGAAGCCGATGCCGAATTCGAGCACCTTTATGCCGAACGCCTTCGCCGCCAGGAAGTGGCCGAATTCGTGGACAACCACCAGGACGAGCAGCAGCGCGAGGAACGGCACCAGCGCCCGGACGATGGCGACAGGGTCGAAGGCGAGGAAGGTGAGGAACAGGCTCATGCGCTGCCACCTGCGGCGACTGCGCGCGCCATGGCGCGGGCGCGGGCATCCGCTTCGAGGACTGCCCCGAGTTCGGGGTCGGCAACCGGCTGGTGTTTCTCCATGACGTCCTCAATCACGCGGGGGATATCCAGGAAGCCTATCTCCCCCGCAAGGAAGCGTTCGACCGCGACTTCGTCGGCGGCCGCCATCGCGGCAGGGTAGGTTCCGCCCAGCCGGCCGGCCTCCATGGCCAGGCGCAGGCAGGGGAACCGCTCCATGTCGGGCCTGCCGAAGTGCAGCGTCCCGATCGAGCCGTTGAGCGTCTGCTTCAGCATCTCGACGT
>JBBIVC010000287.1:0-908 GCA_037439905.1 Thermoflexus sp. | reverse complement strand
GGCAAGGGCATCCGTTCGGGATAGGCCAGCGCCAGCTGGATCGGCAGCCGCATATCGGGAACGCCAAGCTGCGCCTTCACGCTTCCATCGCTGAATTCGACCAGCGAATGCACGATCGACTCGCGGTGGAGCACCACTTCGACCTTCTCCATGGGGACATCGAAGAGCCACATCGCCTCGATGGTCTCCATGCCTTTGTTCATCAGGGTCGCAGAATCCACCGTGATCTTGGCTCCCATCTTCCATGTGGGGTGGTTAAGCGCCTGTTCAGCGGTGACGGTGGCAAGCTGTTGGCGGTCGTAATCGCGGAAGGCGCCGCCGCTCGCGGTGAGGAGGATGCGCCGGATGACGTGACCTTCCTCGCCCCAGAGACACTGCCAGATGGCCGAGTGCTCGCTATCAACCGGCCGAAGATCGCCGCCCCCGGCCGCCATGGCCCGGCGGACCAGGTGTCCGGCCATCACCAGGACTTCCTTGTTCGCGATGGCCACAGGCCGGCCGGCGCGCAGCGCGGTGAGCGTGGGCATCAGCCCGGCCGCCCCCGCCGTGCCGACCAGCGGGATGTCGACCTCGGGCGCCACCGCCATCTCCTCGACCGGCAGCGAGCTCGCCCCCGCCGTAACGATGGCCTCGGCCAGGCGGGGAGACTCGGCTTCGGCGGCGACATAGCGGGGCCGGAACTCGGCCACCTGGTCCGCGAGCAAGTCCGCATTGCGTCCGGCGGCCAAGGCCACCACTTCGAACCGCTCCGGGAGCTGCCGGATAACGTCGAGTGCCTGCCGGCCGATCGAACCGGTGGAGCCAAGGACCGCGATGCGCCGGGGAGTGGTCACCATCTGATCGTACGGCCCCGGTCGCGACCGGGACAGCGCGGAGCAAGCTACCGGAAGGCCGGGATGACCTCCTCG
>JBBIVC010000286.1:479-3237 GCA_037439905.1 Thermoflexus sp. | reverse complement strand
CGCTTCGCCTTGCCCCATACCGACCCGGCAATCACCGCGAGCCAAACCATGCCGGCGCCCGCCAGGGCCATCCCGGCGCCGCTCATCCGCGCCGCGGTCTCGCCCTCATAAGCCAGCGATAACGCGATGAGCGCCGCCCCCACGTTATAGGCGATGCCGGGGACCATGGCCTGCCGCCATGTCGGGGTCTTGCGACCAAAGAAGATGGGCACGCTCCGGCTCTGGACGCCCCAGATAAAGTTCCCGATCGGCCCGAGCAGCACCGCCCACGTCATCGTGTCGTCCCATCCGGCTGGCGCCAGCCCTTCGTTCTTCGCGGCGCGCCATCCCCACGCGCACAGCATCACCGCCAGCGCCCCCCACCACGCCGCCCCCGCCCAGGCGAAGTAGCGCCACGGTTCCCGGGGCTTGCGTCCCCTTGCCAGCGTCACGGAGAGGATGATCGCTACCGCCCCTGCACCCGTCGCCGAGCTGGCGCCGATGGCCAGCGCCACGAATTCTGCCGCCCTCCCCGATGCCCAGGGCTGAAGGGTCACCCGCAGGGCCACTGCCGAGGCCAGGACGATGAGCACCGGGATCGTCACCTTCCGGCCGATGGGTGGACGGCCCGCGAACCGCGGCATGAGGCGAATTCCCATCCCGGCGACGAACATCCCGGCCCAGCCCTGGACCTGTATCCAACCATGAGCCTGGATGAGCCAAGGCACCCGGCCCTGCCCCGGCGCGTTGCCCGTCGCCGCGAGTGGGAGCCAGGCCGCCAGCAAGAACCCGCCCGCGAGCGCCGCCGTGAGCGCCACCGCGATGAATCCCAGGTACGAGCGGTCCTCGGCTGCCGGCATCACGCCAGGGTTCCCGGAGATTGGAGGCTCGAGCGGAATGTCGTTTGCCCCGGCCATCCGTCACTGGCCGCCCGGGAGAACATGCGTATTCCGGTACCCCGTCACGCGCCCAGTCTACCCGGCGACGGCGCCCAAGGTCAGGCCACGAAGAAGTTCACGGTCTGTTCGAGCTCTTCCAGGTCGAACGGCTTCGGCAGCACCCGCGCGACCCGCCGGGTGCGCGGGTCATCGCTATCCAGCGTCCCCTCTCCGGTCATGAGGACCACCGGGGGCACCGGCCCTCCACGCTGCTCCAACGAGCTCACCACCCGCATCCCATCACCGTCGGCAAGGTTCAGGTCGAGCAGCACCAGGTCGAACGTGTTGGCGGAAAGCTCTTCTACCGCTTCGGCTGCGCTCTGGACGCCCACCACTTCGTGGCCCGCATTCGTCAGCACCTGCTTGATCAGGCGTGAAATGGTGCGCTCGTCTTCTGCAAGCAGAATCTTCATCGGTTCAACCACGTGCACCGCCCCCCTGCGCCCGGAGCGGAAGCGCGACGGTGACCGTCGCGAATCGCTCGGCCCGGGCTGAGTGTACGGATCCGCCCATGGCGAGCACAAGCTGGCGTGCGCGAAAAAACGAAAATCCCGCGTCGGCGCCTACCGGCCTGCTTGCCTCGCAGGGTTGCCCGCTGGTGAAACAGAGCGTGACATCCTCAACGGAGCCGGTTACCTCAAGCGTCACGGTTCCACCGCCGTCGCCCATGCGGTTCACCGACTTCGCGAAGCCGGCCAGGGCGCGCACCAGCCGGGGGGCGTCCCAGGGCCCTTCCACCTCCCCCCGTAGCCCCCCCGCGATGGCCGGCTGCCCCCCCAGCAAGTCCCGCGCCGCTTCGATCGCTGCCCCGAGCTCGCATGGGCCGGTCGCCAGCGCCAGCCTTCCCCGTTCCAGGCGCGAGGTCTCCTGCAGTTCGTCTGCAAGGTGCTGGAGGTCCTCCACCGAAGTGCGAAGCATCTCTGCCAGCTCCGCGTCGAGCACGAGCTGGCCATCGCGGGATTGGCGGCTTGCCAGCTCCATCACCATCTTGATCGAGGTCAACGGCGTCCGGATCTCGTGCGCGAAGGCGCCGAGCGCTTCCCGCCGGTAGTGTTCTTCGTCCAGGCCGGTCACATCTCCAACCATCGCGCACTGCACCCGCCGAAACTAGGTCCGTCCCGGAAGCGTGGCAATCAGGAGGTTTCCCTAGGGTGCCCCCTCGATTGCCCGGCCTCCAGCAACGGGATGGGCTCGATGCTACTCCAATTCATCGCCCGGGGCGTCTCTCCCGGGCCTCGCGCCGAGACCGCCTGCTCTTCGGCGTGATACGAGCTTCGCACCAGCGGCCCGCATTCCACATGCCGGAACCCCATCCGTTCCGCAGCCGCCCGGAGCGCGCCGAACTCCTCCGGTGTCCAGTACCGGGCGATCGGCAGGTGCGCCGGGGTCGGCTGCAGGTACTGCCCCACCGTCAGCACCTCCACCCGGTGGGCTGCCAGGTCCTCGAATACGGCCAGGATCTCCTCCCGGGTCTCCCCCAGGCCTACCATCAGGCCGCTCTTGGTCACCGTGCCCGGGTCCAGCTCCTTCGCCCGCCGCAACAGTTCGAGCGATCGCTCGTAGATCGCCTGGGGGCGCACCTGCCGGTAGAGCCGCGGGACCGTCTCGGTGTTGTGGTTCAGGATCTCGGGTTCGGCTTCCAGCACCGTCCCGAGCGCATCCCAATCACCCTTGAAGTCGGGGATGAGCACCTCGATAGTGGTGCCCGGCGAAAGCCGGCGGGTCCACCGGATCGTCTCGGCAAAGATCGCCGCGCCGCCATCGGCCAGCTCATCGCGGTTCACGCTGGTGATCACAGCGTGGCGCAGCCTCATCCGCTGAATCGCCAGGGCAACGCGCTT
>JBBIVC010000286.1:0-452 GCA_037439905.1 Thermoflexus sp. | reverse complement strand
CGGGCGGCCCGTCTTCACCGCGCAGAAGCCACACGAGCGCGTGCACGTATCACCCAGGATCATGAACGTCGCCGTGCCCCGGCTCCAGCACTCGCCGATGTTCGGGCACCGGGCTTCCTCACAGACCGTGTGGAGCTCCTGGCTGCGCATCAGGTCCTGGAGCTCCGCATACTTCCCGCCCGCGGGGAACCGCACCTTGAGCCAGGCCGGGCGTTCCGGGTGGCGAATGGCCATGGTTCGATTGTGGGCGCTCGCCCCGGCCGTGTCGATGCCAGGGATCAGCGGCGGGCCGCCGCCAGCACCTCGCCGATGCGCTCATCCGCCCCGGCGAACCAGTCGCGGTACTCCGAGACGTTGCGCGTCCGCACCGCGTCTCGCCCGGCCAACGTGTGCTCGATCAACGCGGTGAGCGCCTCATCCAGCCTGCGCTCGAACTCCTCGAGCGCGGGCAT
>JBBIVC010000285.1:0-3264 GCA_037439905.1 Thermoflexus sp. | reverse complement strand
TGCCGCCGATGCTGCATGCCTGTTGAGAGCTTGGGTCCGGAGCATAGAACAGCCCCACCGGGGCCGCCGCTTTCGAAATGTCCAGGTTCGCTATGCCCGGCTCCACCACCGCCACCCGGTCGATGGGGTCGACCTCCAGGACCCGCCTCATCCGCCCCGTGCTGATGACCACCCCCCGTTTCGCCGGGACCGACCCGCCACTCAGGCCCGTGCCCGCCCCTCGCGGCGTGACCGGGACACCCAGCCGGTTGCACGCGCGCACGGCCGCGGCCACCTCGTCTGCCGTCGCGGGGAGTACCACCGCGTGGGGCGTCGCCTTTTCTATCGTCCCGTCGAACTCGTAGACCGCAAGCTCCTCGGGGCGCCACAGCACATACTCGCGCCCGACCGCGCGCTCGAGCGCCGCTATCAGCTCACGACGCGTCGGCATCGGCGGCCCCGGCCATCTGGCACTCCCGGCACAGGCCGAAGATTGCGAAGTGGTGCATGTCCGGCGCGAACCCGAAGTCCCTGAGCAGCGACGTCTCCAGCGGCTGCAGGTAGTCGTGCCCCACCTCCTGCACGTGCCCGCAGCTCGAACACACCAGGTGGTGATGCGGTTCCTCTGGCGCCCACTCGAACAGCACATCGCCCGAGCCCATGTCCGTCGATGTCGCCAGTCGCATCCGCTTCAGCACATCCAGCGTCCGGTACACCGTGCTCACATCGACGAACGGGTACACCTCGCGCACCTGCTCGGCGATCTGCGCTGCGCTCATGTGTCCCTTCGCATGCCGCAACACCCGGACGATCATGAGGCGCTGCGGTGTCATCTTGTGGCCCGCCCGGCGCAGCAGTTCCGCGGTTTCTTCTTCGCAGGTCATCCAGGCTCCAGTCTACACGCGCCCCGGCTCAGGCTCTCGCGCTGCGCCGGCCGTCCCTCCGCGCCGATTCTCTAAGGGTGACCACCTCCGCCGATGACCGCTGGGTTGCTGCTGCCCGCGCGCGTGCCGCTGCCGGGTCGTGGGAGCGCCACCCCGACGAGATCTTCGCCGAGCTCCGGCGCCAGGCAGCCGGGCGCCCGCCAGGGCCGCCCGGGCCCCGCTGCCCGTACTGCCCGGGCCACCCGGAGCTGGTGACCTTCCAGCGCTACGAGCTCCAGACCATCGACCCGCTGCGTTTCTGCGGCCAGTGCTACGGCTTCTGGGCTGTGGGCGATTCGCTATCACGTGGCGTCGCCGATCCCGGCTACGGTCACCCCGCGCTCGAACAGGCGCTCGCGCCCCGGCGCTGCCGCGCCTGCAACGGCCGCCTCAAGCCCGACAACACCTGCCGTTCCTGCGGCCAGGCGCTCCCCGCGCTGGAATGCCCTGGCTGCGGCAAGCCGATGGAGCGGTTCGAGAAACGCGGCGTCTGGCTCGACCAGTGCGTGCCCTGCCGCGGCACCTGGTTCGACATTGGCGAAATCGTCGCCGTTTTCCAGCTTACCCCGCACCAGGGCCTCGCAGCCTCGACCGTCGATGAGCATGCCACCGACGATGATCCCCCCGCCTGGGAAATCGCTCTCGGCCTGGTGAGCCGAATGCTTCTGCCCTTCCTCCCGTTCTGACCGCCCGGCCGCGGAACCGGGAGAGGCCCCCTACCAGATCCCGAGCTGCATCTTCACGTCGTCGCTCGCCATCGTCCGCGGGTCCCACGGCGGGCTCCAGACGATCTGGACGTCCACATCCTTCACCCCGGGCAGTTCCCGGAGCTTGGCATACGCCTCCCCCCGGATAATCGGGCCCAGCGGGCAGCCGGGGCTGGTCAACGTCATGGTCACCAGCACATCCCCGTCTTCGTACTGCACGTCGTACACCAGTCCAAGGTCCACGATGCTCAGGTTGATTTCGGGGTCGTTCACCTCGCGCAGCTTCTCCATCAGCTGCTCATGCGTGGGTGCGGTCGTTGCATCGGTCATGACTTTGCCTCCTCGGCTGCAGTGGTGGCCTGCCGGAGCCCTTCCTGGAGTACATTCCAGCCCAGGAGCGCGCACTTCACGCGCACCGGCAGTTTGGCGACGCCCTCCAGGGCCTCGAGGTCGCCGATTTCCGCGTCCGGCGCCGCGCCATCGATCAGCATCGCGCGGACCTTCCCCATGACCCGCTCAGCCTCTTCAACCGAACGCCCCTTGATGCGGTCGGTCAGCATCGATGCGCTGGACTGGCTGATCGAACAACCCTGCCCCCAGAAGCTCACGTCGCGAATGGTGTGGTCGTCGATTGCCAGGTCGAGGTGAATCTCATCGCCGCACACCGGGTTCACTCCCTCCACGCGCTGCGTAGGCGCCGCCAGCTCGCCGCGGTTCCGCGGCCGCCGGTAGTGGTCGAGGATGATCTCCCGGTACAGGTCATCAAATTGCGGCTCTGGTACTGCCATCCCCAAACACCCGGTTCACGTGTTCCAGGGCCTCCACCAGCACGTCGATGTCGTCCCTATCGTTGTAGATGCTAAAGCTTGCGCGGCTTGTGGCGGGCGCCCCGAGGTGCCGCATGAGCAGCTGCGCGCAGTGGTGCCCCGCGCGAATCGCCACGCCGTGCCCATCCGCAATCGTTGCAATGTCGTGCGGATGCGCCAGGTGCATCGCGAAGCTCACCACGCCGCCGCGCTCCTCTGCCAGTTCCGGCCCGTGGATGCTCAACCCCTCGATGCTCCTGAGCTGTTCCATGGCATAGGCGGTCAGCGCAACTTCATGCGCTCGGACCGCCTCCATCCCGATGCCCTCGAGATAGTCCAGCGCCGCCCCAAAGGCCACCACGTCGGCAATGTTTGGTGTCCCGGCTTCAAACTTGTGCGGCACGTCGGCCCAGGTCGATTCATCCCGCCGCACCCGCGCGATCATGTCGCCGCCACCCAGGAACGGCTCCATGCTCTCCAGCATCCCGGGTCGCGCCCAGAGAACCCCCACGCCCGTCGGACCCAGCATCTTGTGCGCCGAAAGCGCGAAGAAGTCGCACCCCAGCGCATCCACATCAACCGGCAGGTGCGGAGCGCTCTGCGCACCATCCACCAGCATCACCGCGCCGGCGGCCCTCGCCATCTCCGCGATCTCCGTCACCGGGTTGATCGTCCCCAGCACATTCGACATGTGCACCACGCTCACCAGCTTCGTGCGCGGACCGATCAGGCGTCGCGCCTCGTCCAGGTCCAGCTGCCCACCGGGCGTGACGCCCACATACCGAAGGACCGCCCCCTTCCGCCGCGCCAGCAGCTGCCACGGCACGATGTTCGAGTGGTGTTCCATGA
>JBBIVC010000284.1:318-3280 GCA_037439905.1 Thermoflexus sp. | reverse complement strand
ATCCGCGTAGTGCCCGAGACGGATATCGATGTGCGCCGGCATGTGCACCAGGTGACCGGCGTCGGGGACGAGATCGCGGAGGCGATTGGCTGCGTCGAGCGCCTTCACCGGCGTGGGCGATGCTTCCATCGTGTGCACCAGGTAGTGATTCGCTCCGGGGTGGAGCGGCGCCCCTGCGAGCACGCGGTCCAGCGTCTCCACGATCTCGGGCGTTTCCGGGCGCGGTTCGCCGTCATGGCTCCAGAGGTCCCACGGACGGAGGTCCATGAGCGATTCGGCGAAGAGCGCTCCGATATCGGGATCATCGGGATGAGCCCGCCAGGTATCGCGCATGGCGCGCGCATAGGCCAGATTTAATTCGGTGCGGTCGGCAGGCGGTGGCCAGGCATACCGGTGCGCCAGCGCGGCGATGAGGTCGCGTTCCGCCGGCGTCCCCCCGGCGGAGAGCTGTTGCGCAAGCCCCAGCGCTTCCCAGGCCAGCTTGCTGGCGTTCTCGTCCATCTGCGGGTTGTTGATGTTGGTGCGTATTCCGGCCATCGTGAACGCGTGGATCGCTCCATCGTGAACGCTCAGATCGGGGATCGTGATCGGAGCGGAGCGACGCTGGTTTCTTCAGTTCATTCTGCCTGATCTCCTTCGGGTTGTCTCTCCGGGTCTTTCCGTTTCCCGGACTTGCCGTTCCGGTCTGTTTCCGGGGTTGCCGTTTCCTTACGTCTTGATGGTCCCTTGAGGGGGAGGCGATGGGCCTGGTGAAGCAGGCGGTCGCAGATGGCATCCGCCAGGGTGGGATCGGCGAGGTAGGCGTGCCACTGGTTCGGGGGGAGCTGGCTTGTGATGATGGTGGAGCGCATCTCGTGGCGATCGTCCAGGATCTCGAGGAGGTCGGTGCGTTCCAGGTCCTTGCATGGTGTGAGGCCCCAGTCGTCGATGACGAGGGCGTCGACGCGGGCCAGCCGTGCGAGCAACCGCGGGTAGGTGCCGTCGGCGCGTGCAAGGGCAAGCTCGCTGAAGAGGCGTGAGGCACGACGATACGCGGCGCGGAAGCCGCGACGACAAGCCTGATGGGCCAGCGCGCACGCGACGTAGGTCTTGCCGACGCCGGTGGGACCGGTCACCAGTACGTTGTGATGCTCCTCGACCCAGCGGCAGGTGGCCAGCTGGCGGATGACGGCGCGATCGAGCTCGCGACGCGGCGGATAGTCGATGCCCTCGATCGTGGCCTGGCCCAGTTTGAGCTTCGCTTCCTTGAG
Source organism: Thermoflexus sp. (assembly GCA_037439905.1). GTDB lineage: Bacteria > Chloroflexota > Dehalococcoidia > Tepidiformales > Tepidiformaceae > Amarobacter. The sequence goes on along the minus strand of JBBIVC010000284.1, from coordinate 2,030 downwards.
CGCACGAGCCAAGCGCTTGTTTTCACGATGCATCCACTCGGCATCGACGAGCATCCCGAAGCGATCGTCGAACGGCAGGGTCACGACGTCGGTGCGGCCGGCCTGATCGTTCCATGCGGAGGCCATGGTATCGAGCCGCAGGGTTCGTAGTTTCTCCACGGTGGGCTGAGGCAGCATGGGCGATCTCCTCTACTGGTAGTATTCGCTTCCGCGAACATTCTCGTGATGGATCGGGGGTGGACTGGCCGGCGTCTCCAGTGCCGGGGCGTGATCGAGGCCGTGCTTGAGGATGGAATCGACATGGCGGTACGAGCGGGCGCCGGCAGCGAAGGCGCGCGTGCACGCCGCCTCCAGCCGTCCGGCATCGTAGCGGCGGGCGAGGCGCAGGATCCCGAGGCAGGAGCGATACCCTTGCTCCGGGTGCGGGCGATCGGCGAGGATCGCTTCGATGAGCCCCGCGGTCCCGGGACCGATCTTCCCGGCCCAGGCGATGAACCGCGTCGGCGACCATTCCAGGTGCTGGCGATGGGACCGCGGCATGTGCGCGGGATCGGTGGTATGGCGTCCGCGCTCGTGGCTTCGCCGATGCGACGCGACGCGCTCGCCACGGTGGAAGATCTCGACCGTCGAGCTGGTTACGCGGGCATCGACCTGCTCGTGCATCAACGGGTGGGGGACCGAATAGTAGTGATGCTCGACCTCGATGTGGTAGTCGATGTTCACGCGCGCGAAGCGCCAGGCCGCGTAGACGAACGGATGCGCAGGCAGCGGGCGTAGCGCCGGCCGGTCGAACGCTTCGAAGAGCTCCCGGCGGCTCCGGCCGTAGACCCGCATGACCCGACCGTTGAGGTCTTCCAGCAGCTCGCCGATGGCCTCGTTCTGTTCGTCGATCGAAAAGAACGTCCGGTCGCGGAGCCGCGCGAGGATCCACCGTTCGGCCACCTGCACAGCGACCTCCGCCTTCGCCTTATCACGGGGTGTCGCCGGGCGCGCGGGCAGGATCACCGTGTCGTAATGATGGGCGCACTCTTCATAGGTGCGCTGAACGCCGGGCTCGTAGCGGCAGGATGCGCTGACGCCCGATTTGAGCTGATCGCAGATCACCGCGCCCGGGACGCCCCCGAAATACTGCAGAGCGCGCCCGTGACTATCCACCCAGTCCGGGATCTGCTGGCTGGGGCTGGCTTCCGCGTAGGTATAGTTTGAGGCACCGAGCACGGCGACGAAGAGCTCCGCCTCGTGGATCTCGCCGGTGCGCGGATCCACCCAGTGAGGCTTCTGCCCGGCGTAGTCCACGAACACCTTCTCGCCGGCGCGATGCACCTGGCGCATCGACACCTTCTGCCGCCGAGCCCAGCGCCGGTAGTGCTCGCAGAACTGCGTGTAGCGATAACCGTCGGGATGCCGCTCGAGGTATTCCAAGTGCAGCAGCTGAAGCGTGACGCCCTTGCGGCGTCGCTCGCGATGGATCGCCACACAGTCGGGCGCCGGATGCATCGGGACGGACGTCGCCGCCGACGGGTAGAGCCGCGCCTCCAGCGCCGCCTCGCTGAGCTCCCGGGCTTCTGCCCAGCTGAGCCCGGCGTCGCCCGCCCGGGCCAGCGTGGCCGACACCACCCCCACGCTTACGCCCAGGCTCCGCGCCACCTCCCGGTGGCTCGCCGCCCGCTCCCACTTCAGCCGAAGAACTTCACGTACATGCCGCATGGACA
>JBBIVC010000284.1:0-308 GCA_037439905.1 Thermoflexus sp. | reverse complement strand
CCGTTGCCAACACGCCTCCTTTGGAGGCGGATGACTCCCAGGGACCATCCAGCGCCGCTCGCTCCGGGACCTCCCCCCCGGACCCCGACCATGCCACAGGCCCGCCGCCTGTTCATCATGGCCGATCTAGGTGTTCACGATGCTCCGATCGACGTGTTCACGATGCTCCGATCTGGCTGTTCACCATGCCCCGAAACACGCAGTCACGGACGGGCAGGTGAGGAGGTTGTTCCGGATGGACCGGGAGGAGAAGTTGCTGGGCGTAGCGGCGGCCAGGGTCGGGGATGGACGAGAAGACGGCCCGGCGG
>JBBIVC010000283.1:0-3293 GCA_037439905.1 Thermoflexus sp. | reverse complement strand
CCGCGCCAGGTCGTACACGGCGGGGCACAGATCGACCTGCGCCTCGCCCAGCACCGCGGACTCCAGGCCGGCGGCGACCGCCGCCAGGTGAAGCAGCGCATCGAACCCTTGCAGCCGGCGGTCCGCCCGGCAGTTACAGCTCGACCCCCACGTATACGCCTCGACCCGCTGGCACGTCTCGACGATCGCGCCGGCCGGGTGGGCGCTGATGGCGAGGGCGCGAACACTGCCCGCCTCCGAGCGTTCGACGGTGGCGAGGTCCCACGCACACAGCGAGAAACCGTGCAAATCTTCTGAAACTGACAATGGGGCACCGTAAAATGATGGACTTATCCGGTATGCACGGTATGAGGCCACACGAACGCCATTCGTGCAATTCTCGTCAAAACTGTCATCTCAATGCCGCGCGTGAAGGTTTTGGGGCAGCCCTCCGCCCGGCCGTGCCGCTATACTCAGCGGGTGAGCAACGAGGTCCCGGCGGGAATCAAGTACGACAATGTCAGCCGCTTCTTCGCCGGGAACGTCCCCGGCGGCGATGCGCCGCTTACGTTCTCCCTCATCAGCGGTGGGCGCTCGAACCTGACCTACCGGGTCGACTCACCATCCGCGACGTGGGTCCTGCGACGGCCACCCCTCGGCCATGTGCTGCCGACCGCGCACGACATGGCGCGCGAGTTCCGGGTGCTGAGCGCGCTGGCAAAGGTGAACTTCCCCGCGCCCAGGCCCATCGCCCTCTGCGAAGACCCGGCGGTGAACGACTACCCGTTCTATGTGATGGATTACCGCGAGGGCGTGATCATCGCCGAGGAGCTGCCCGGAGGCTACGCGAGCACGGTCGAGGAGCGCCGCGCGCTCAGCCGGGCACTGGTCGAGACACTCGTGGAACTCCACGCGATTGACTACGAGGCGGTGGGGCTCGGTGGCTTCGGCCGGCCCGAGGGATACCTCGAGCGCCAGGTGCGCCGCTGGTCCGAACAGTGGGCGCGCTCCGAAACCCGCCCGCTTCCCGCCATCCAGGAGCTGATGCGGCGCCTGAAGAACGCCATCCCGGAATCGCCACCGCCCACCATCGTCCACGGCGACTACCGTCTCGGGAACATGATGCTCGCCCCCGGCGACCCTGGTCGCGTGGTCGCGGTGCTCGACTGGGAGATGGCCACCCTCGGAGACCCGCTCTCGGACCTTGGCTACACACTCGGCTACTGGGGCGAAGTCACCGACCCGCCGCGCTACATCGCCGCGCGCGCGACGGCGGCCGCGACCGCGCACCCGGGCTTCCTCACGCGCTCCGAGCTGGTGGCCGAGTACGGCAGGCTGAGCGGTCGCGATGTCTCGCGGATCGAGTTCTACGAGGTGCTCGCCTACTACAAGCTCGCCGTCATCGTGGAAGGCATCCACGCGCGCTACCTCGCCGGCGAAACGGTCGGCGAAGGGTTCGAGGGCTATGGCGAGCGCTGCGAGCTGCTCGTCGAGGCTGCCCTCGAAATCGCCGATCACGCCGCCGACCCGCGGTTGCGCGGCCACGCCTGAGCGTCCATTGGCGCCACCTGCCGGGAACCGCTAGCCGCGCGGCAGGCCCAGCCCCCGCGTCGCGATGATGTTGCGCTGCACCTCGCTCGTCCCGGCCGCGATGGTGCTCGGCACGGTCCGCATGTAGGCGCGGCCGAACGCGCCACGCAGCGGCGCCCCGGGGTCGTTCGCATCGATGCGCTGGGAGTTGAGCCCGATGACCTTCATCCCGAAGTTGGCGATGCGCTGGCCGAGCTCGCTCCCGAAAGCCTTGGACATCGAGGCCTCGTAATTCGGGATCTTCCCCCGGCTCTGCATCCACACCACCTGGTAGCTCAACAGACGGCTGACTTCGACCTCGATGCGCAGGTTGGCGAGCCCGTTCCGTACCCCGGCGTCGTCGATCAGGCGTCCCCGGGGGCCGCGGGTGTCTTTCGCAAAGGCGGTCAGTTCCTCCACCTGGCGCCGGCCCGCGGCCGACCAGTTCACGCCCGAGCGTTCGAAGTCGAGGAGCGTGGTGGCCACATACCAGCCGCGGTTCTCCTCGCCCAGCATGTTCGAAGCGGGCACCCGCACGTCCTCGAAGAACACCTCGTTGAACTCGTGGTCGCCGAGCATGTTGATGAGCGGCCGCACGGTGATCCCGGGGCTCCTGGCATCGACGAGGAAGTAGGAGATGCCGCGATGCTTCGGTGCATCGGGGTTCGTCCGGGTGAGCACATGGAACCAGTCGGCGTGGTGGGCGCCCGAGGTCCAGATCTTCTGCCCGTTGATGATGAAGTCATCGCCATCGCGGACCGCGCGGGTCTGGAGCGAAGCAAGGTCGGAGCCCGAGCCCGGCTCGCTGAAGCCCTGGCCCCAGTGCACCTCGCCGGAGGCGATCTTCGGCAGGTGCTCGCGCTTCTGCTCCTCGGTGCCGTGCACCATCAGGCAGGGCCCCACCATGCTGATGCCCTGGCCGCCGCCGCCCGGCGCGCCCGCGTAGGCGCTCTCCTCGCGGAAGATGAGCTGTTGCATGTGGCTCGCACCGAGCCCGCCGTACTCCTTCGGCCAGGCCATCGTGAGCCAGCCGTTGCGCGCGAGACGTTGTTCGTACTCGCGCTCCGCCGCGTTCGTCACGTCGTCGCCCGGGCGGGCCGTTGGTGGCGGGGGCGTCCAGTTCTCCTTGATGAACTGCCGCACCCGCTGCCGGAACGCTTCTTGATCGGGAGAGAATTCGAACTCCACTGCCAGCCTCCATTCAATGCGCGGAGTATGACAGGGAACGCAGCGCCCATGCACCTGCCGCCCGGGAAAAAGGTGGGGGCCGGCGTGTCGAGTCACCGGCCCCCGTCGAGAATCACTCGGGCGGTTCCGCGGGTTCGCGTCTTCGGCTGCGGACGAAGCGCTCGGCCCGTGCAAGATCCATCCCGCCACCGATCTCGCCACCTAGTACGTGCAAGAAAAGAGCGCGTTACGCGCGCGCGACAATAACGCGACAATCTTGGTGAATACCCTCGCAACCAGGCCCGCCCGGGCGTCAGTGCTGCACGGCGTGGCCACCATCCAGGTTGATCGACTGGCCGGTGAACCATGCCCCCTGGTCGCTGCAGAGGTACATCACCGCCCAGGCGATCTCCTCGCCACGGCCCATCCGCCGCAACGCGATCCGGGCGGTCGCCTGGTCCCACGCGGGCGTCCCCCGGATGTCATCGATGCGCACCGTATCGACCAGCCCCGGGCAAATCGCGTTCACGCGGATGCCGTACTGGCCCACCTCTTGCGCCATCGATGCCGTGAGCGCC
>JBBIVC010000282.1:2318-3305 GCA_037439905.1 Thermoflexus sp. | reverse complement strand
CTTTGGTAGGCGGGGCTTCAATCAGGGCATGGCCGAGGCTGCCGTGATAATCGTGTCAGGTGCGAAGGCGCTCTACAGCGTTGCGGCGTTCTCTACGATCTTCTTGTACTCATTCTTCTACCCGAGCTTGCAGGGCGCTTCGAATCTTGCTGCCGCCTGCACCATCGGTTGTTTGTCTCTCATATGGGCGCCCGGCGTGTTCCTTCTCGGCCTGTCAGGGGCACCGCGTGCGGCGAGCGGTCAGGGATTTCAGAGCGGAGACAGTTTGGATTAACGAAACACCCGGCTCGCGTGCCACTCGAGGGTCTGCCGGCTCGGCTGGAGCTGGGGCTTCGAGAGGGCCGTTGGCGTTGGCCGCCGAGCACTGGTGGGCATCCTGATGTCGAACTCGTACTGCAATCCATGGCTGACCTCCAACCGGTCGAGGTCGCACACAACCAGCAGCGGTGGCTGGTTCAAGGCCTCGTGGTAGTTCAGGAGCTGCACCCGGGCAGCATTCAGGTCCTTGTGCTTATACTCCCCACCCCCCGCTTGCCGCCCCGGCACCTAGCGCCCAGACTCTGCCTCCTGTGAGGTGAAGCCCCGATGCGTGTCTTGCCCGGCATCCTTGCCGCCCTGGCCCTCGTGTTCGTTTCCGCCTGTGGCGGTGGTGGCGGCGATAGCAAGTCCGAAGCCGGCCTCGAAAAGGCCGTCCGCCGGGCCGCCGAGGGCATGTTCGGGGGCGACCTCCGCGATTTCTACGATTCCTATTCGAAGGAGTGCCGCGAACAGACCTCCTACCAGGACTTCAAAAGCACCATGGAAGTCGCCGAGGCGTTCATGAAGGCGTTCGCCGGCGCCGGCCTCGATGACATCAAGGTGAAGGACGTCGAAATCCGCAACTTCGAGGGCGAGCGCGGCGAGGCCATGGTCGTCATCGAATCCGATGTCGAAGGCTTCGACGAGAACCAGGAGCTGCTGGCCGAGATCGGCACGAGCTCGCCGCTG
>JBBIVC010000282.1:0-2308 GCA_037439905.1 Thermoflexus sp. | reverse complement strand
ATGGGAAGTGGGTGCAGACCGACTGCTCCAGCCTGGCGATGGATGGCGGCCTGGGGGACGGCGGCGACGACGACTCCGCCACCACTCAGCAGCCTGTGCCAACGCCGGGCTCCGGGCCACGAATCGGCACCGCGGTCGAAGCCGGCGGCAGCCGCTACACGGTCCACAGCATCGAGGACCCGGCGAAGCCCGGCCAGTTCTTCGGGCCCGATGAGGGCAAGCGCTGGGTCGTCATCGAGGTCACCCAGGAGGCGCTCGATAAGCAGGTCTCTGGCAGCCCGTTCGATTTCACGGTCCAGGACAAGGACGGGTTCATCTACGACTTCGACTTCGGCGAAAAGGAACCGGAGTTCACGAACCGCGAGCTCGCCCCCGGCCAGCGCCAGCGCGGCTTCATCACCTTCGAGGTCCCGGAGGATGCCGAGCTGGTCGCCGTCTGGGTCGATGCCGACTTTCCGAAGCCGCACACCCTCATCGCCGACCTGACGAAGCGCTAGCCCCGCGGGAATGTCCAGGTGGCCCGCCCGGCGGGGAAGCGAAAGGCAACCGGTCATCGACTAAAATTCTCCGATGGATCGGCGCGAGTTCCGGCGACGGCTGGCGGAACGTCCCAACAGCGTCCGCTTCGAGGAGTTGCGGCGGCTGCTAGACTTGTATGGCTGGACGTTGGACAGGTCGCGAGGCAGCCATTTCGGCTTTCGCCGCGGCACTGACAAGCTCGTGATCCCCTTCCGGCGCCCGCATGTGCTCTCCGCCTACGTGCGCATGGTGCTCGATTACACCAGTGAGGATGACGAATGACGGCTGAAGAGCTGGAAGCGCAGGTGCAGGCCATCATCCGCCGCCCGTACCACAGGGTTGTCACCGGCGAACCGAGCGAGGGGTACCTTGCTCAGGTTCCAGAGCTCCCCGGGTGCTTCACCGCGGGGGAGACGCCAGAGGACCCGTGGACCAGTGCCGACTCGACCCAAACCGCCATGGCCTCGTCGAGATTCCGGATGGCCCGATCCCGGAGCCAGCAACGGGGCCGGTACGCCTGACAGCCTGACCGCGTGAGGGCTTGCGGCCCTTCGGCTAGCCCCGCGGAGACTGCCGCGAGAGACCATCGCGGATCTTCTCGATGGCCGTCCGTGGTGTGGCGGCGCCGCGCGCTGGGGCCCCGGCCGGGATCGATGCCGCGCTCTCGCGGCGCACCTGTTCGCGGATGCGCTCGACCAGCGCCCTCGCCGCCGCGAAGCTCGCCTCCACGTCGTCGACGGTCTCGCCGCTGAGCATCGCCGGGTCGATCGCCGGGTTCGCCGCCACGAGCGCGGCCTTCAGCCGCTCGATGGCGGCGCGGCCCGCCTCACGGCTCGCGGCCAGCTCGGCCTCGCGTTCGGCGAGCCGGGCCTGGACCTCTTCGAGCGTGAGCTGTGGCGTGCCGGTCGCGTTGTCATCCATGGAACTCCTCCGGGGTTGGTGCTGGGTGCGAGGCTGGCCCGCCGGCCACCGTAAAGCCAAGGTCCAGATGGCACGCTGGTTCGAGGGCCGGGCCGATGCTAGCCTCGGCTTCGAACCATGAAGCTGCGTTACTTCCTTCCCGTTGCCCTCGCCGCTGCCCTGCTGTCGTCGGCCGCCTGCGGCGATGGTCCCGATGCGCCCGCGACCGGCTCGACCCCCGGGGCCAGCGGTACGCCCGGCATCCCCGACGACTTCGGCCCGGCGCCGCTGCTTGGCGGCAACATCACGAAGATCACGCCCGAACACGCCGCGAAGGTGCCCCAGTCCTCGACCGTGACCACCAACCTGGGCGACCCGAAGGGCATCTGCGCCGAGGTCACCTTCGACGGGCTGCCGCAATATGCCCAGTGGTTCCGCATGGCGGTCGATGGCGTCGAGGTCACCGAGCAGCTCCTCTGGATTGTCCCCACGCGTGAGGCGCCCACCAGGGGGAAGGTCTGCTTCACCCCGGAAAAGGGCCTGGCGGTCGGCAAGCACACGGCCGCGCTTGCCGTGCAGGACCCGAACAACCCGCTCGCCGATTCGAAGCAGGTGGTGGGCTGGGCGTTCGAAGTGGTGCCCTGAGCCTTCGAGCCCCGGTTTTCGCGCCCTTTGGATCGAATCCCCGGCCCCATGGCCGTGGTGGCGTCGCGCCCGGCGGGCGAAGATGGATCGCGTGATCGAACTCGCGAAGCGCTACTGGTTGTTCGCCGCCACCCTGGCGGGGCTGACTGGAGGGGGCGTCGCCTGGGCCCTGGGACGTGACTCGCTCGCCGATGGCGCCTGGGCCGCCACCACCGTCGTCGCCCTCATCCCCCTGGTCATCGAT
>JBBIVC010000281.1:0-3323 GCA_037439905.1 Thermoflexus sp. | reverse complement strand
GACTGGCCCATAGAGCGACTTATTCTGCAGTTGCGTCACGCCGAACCCGCCCGCGATGGCACTCGGACACCGAACAACCGCTCAGCGTTCGCCGTCGTGAACTCCAGCACGTGCTCCACACGCTCGCCGCGCGCAGCCGCGACGGCCCGCGCCGTGTGCAGGATGAGAGACGGTTCGTTGAGCTTTCCCCGCATTGCCTGAGGCGGAAGGTACGGGCTGTCGGTCTCGATCACAAGTGAGCGCGCTGGCAACCCCGCCGCAAGCCGCCGCGCCTCGTCGTTCTTCGGGTAGGTGATGGGTCCCGCGATGGAGACCATGAACCCCAGCTCGACGTAACGAAGCGCCTGTTCCAGGGTGCCGCCGAAACAGTGCATCACGCCCGGCGTCTCCATCCCCGTCGCTCGCGCCCGGGCCGCATACGGCGCAAGGTGGTCGTATGCCGCGTCTTCAGCGTTCCGGCTGTGGACGCTCACCGGCTTGCCCACGCGCAACGCGATCTCGAGCTGCGCGTCGATGAGCCTGCGCTGGTTCATCTCCTCGGCAAGCCCCCGGTAGAAGTCCAGCCCGATCTCCCCAACCGCCACCACATCCGCCAAAGCCGCCAGCGCTTCAAGCTCGGCGAGCATCGCCGGCGGCACCTCATCCGCCTCATGCGGGTGGAAGCCGACCGCCGGAAACACGCCGGCCTTGCCCGCCGCCATCTCGATTGCAGCCTCGTTCGAAGGCCCGTCGTAGCCGCAGAGCGCGATCCCCGCGACCCCTGCCTGCTCCGCCCGCTCGAGGATGCCAGCGAAGTCCCCGCGGATCTTGCGGTCCTGCAGGTGGCTGTGGGTGTCGAACGCGACGGCCATCAACCCGCGGTCCCCTCCGCCACCGTCTCGATCTTGGCGTAGAGCGGCCGCGCCGGCCCGAGCCTGGTGCCCCGCGGCACCGGCCTGAACTCCCAGCCATCGCTGGTGATGTCGCCCTGGAGTCCCAGGTCGGCGTGCAGCTGCGTCGTCGAAAACGGCAGGACCGGGTGCAGGAGCGTCTTCAGCGCGTTGATCACGTCAAGAGCAACCGTCAGCGTCTCCGCCGCGTGCTCGCGGTCCTGCTTCACCGCCTTCCACGGCGCGCGCTCGTCGAGGTACTTGTTCGCCGATTGCGCCAGCCGCAGGCCCTCCTGCAGCGCTGCCCGGAAGTGGCAGCGGTCGTATTCGTCGCCGGCCGTCACGAAGGCAGCCTTCGCCTCGTCGAGCAGCGCCTGGCTTTCCGGCGCCAGTGCGCCCGTGGCCGGCACGATCCCTTCGAAGTTCCGGTGGATCATCGAAATCACGCGGTTTGCCAGGTTGCCCCACGTGGCAATCAGCACGTCGTTGTTCGTCCGGATGAGCTCCTCTTCGCGGAACTCGGTATCGTTCGTCTCGGGGAGCACGGTCGTCAGGTAGAACCGCACCACGTCGGGCGCGTAGGCGTCCAGCAGGTCGAGCATCCACGTGCCCGTGCCCTTCGATTTGCTCTGTTTCTGGCCCGCCGCGAAGTTGACGTACTGGTTCGCGGGCACGTCATAGGGCAGGTTCAGTCCTTCGTAGCCCATCAGCATCGCCGGCCAGATGACCGTATGGAAGGGGATGTTGTCCTTGCCGATGAAGTAGTACGAGCGCGTCGCCGGGTCCTCCCAGTACGGCCGCCATGCGTCCGGTGTGCCGCGCCGCTGCGCCCACTCCTTCGATGCGCTCAGGTACCCGATCACCGCGTCGAACCACACGTAGATCCGCTTGTTCTCGTAGCCCTTCACCGGCACCGGCACGCCCCAGCTGATGTCGCGGGTGATGCCCCGGTCCTTGAGCCCCTCGTTCAGCATGCCGAGGGTGAAATTGAGCACATTCTTGCGCCAGTGGGTCTTCCCGCTCACCCATTCCTTCAGGCGTTCCTCGAACCCCGAAAGCTTCAGGAAGAAGTGCTCCGAAGGCCGCAGCACCGGCGTCGCGCCGCTCACCTTGCTGCGCGGATTGATCAGCTCCACCGCGTCAAGGGTCTTGCCGCAGTTGTCGCACTGGTCGCCCCGGGCCTCCGTATACCCGCAGTGAGGGCACGTCCCCTCCACGTACCGGTCTGGCAGGAAGCGGTCTGCCTCCGGGTCGTACAGGTATTCCGCGGTCTGGGGATACAGCCAGCCGTGTTCGAGCAGCTTCAGGAACACGTCCTGCGTGACGGCGTAGTGGTTCTCCGTGAGTGTCGTGGTGAACAGGTCGAACGAAATCCCAAACCGCTCCCACACCTCCAGGATCCGCGGGTGGTAGCGGTCCACGATCACCTGGGGATCCACGCCTTCCCGGTCCGCTGCCACCGTGATCGGCGTCCCGTGGCAATCCGAACCCGAGACCATCAGCACCTCGTTGCCCCGCAGCCGCTGAAACCGCGCGAAGATGTCGGCCGGCAGGTACGCCCCGGCGGCCTGGCCAACGTGCAGCAGGTAGTTCGCGTAGGGCCAGGCTACGCAGACGAGGATGCGTTCGGGCACTCAAGCACCTGGGTTGGAGGATGCCCCTGAGTCTACCACAGGCCCCTCTTCCGGGCCGTCAGACAGCGTCCCAGGCGGCATAGGCCTCTTCCCGCGTCCGGCCTGTCAGGCGCGCAACTTCGGCCGCCGCCGCCGCCCTCCGCGCGCCCGCCCGCTTCATCGCTGTCACCAGCCGCCGCATTTCCTCTTCATCGCCAGGGCGCTCCGGTACTTCCACCACCACCACGCACTCGCCTCGCGCATCCGCGAACCGCTCCGCGAGAACGCTCGCGCGGCCCCGGGCCACCTCCTCGTGCAGCTTCGTTAGCTCGCGGCAGACCACCGTCTCGGGGTCGCCCAGCAATTCAGCGACTTCTCCAAGCGTCTTCGCCAGCCGCCCCGGGCTTTCGAAGAACACCAGGATGCTCGCTGCCGCCGCCGTCCGCCTCAGGAGCTCTTGCCGAGCTCCCTGCTGGCGTGGAAGGAAGCCCAGGAAATGCGCGTCCGTGCCATCGAACCCGCTCACCGAGAGCGCCGCCGCCAGCGCCGAGGGCCCGGGCACCGCGAAGACCGGCAGCCCTTCGCGATGTGCCGCCGCCACCAGCCTCGCTCCCGGGTCCGCAATCGCGGGCGTCCCTGCGTCGCTAACCAGCGCCACGATCCCGTCCCGCGCAACCGGCAGCAGCTCAGGGATGCGCGATTCCACGTTGTGCTCGGTCAGGCTCACGAGCCGCGCCCTGCTCCCCACCTTCCGGACCAGGAGCCCCGACGTCCGCGTATCCTCGGCCGCCACCACAGCCGCCCGGCGCAGCGCTTCCGCGGCCCGCACCGAAAGGTCGTC
>JBBIVC010000280.1:0-3341 GCA_037439905.1 Thermoflexus sp. | reverse complement strand
GAGCCGCCCGCGACTGCCCCGGGAGAGACTCCGACGAACCCGGCCCCCACACCGGCGCCCGGGACCGCCGCCCCAACTGCCACACCAACCAGCGAGCCTGGCCCCGATGGCTCGATCGTCGTCGCCTGCGGCGACCCGCTGGTCCCCCTCGACAAGCAGCACCGGCTCCCAGCGGATTGCGTCCCCGCCGACCTCGTGGAGGTCCCGGCCGCGATCTCCGCGCAGGGGACCCAGTACCTCCGGAGCGAGACGCTTGCCGCCCTGCGGGAGATGTTCGATGCCGCCAGGCGGGAACAGGGCTTCCTCCTTGTCGTGAACTCCTCGTATCGCAGCTACCAGACCCAGGCCGACACCTATAACTACTGGGTGCAGACGTATGGCAAGGAACAGGCCGACCGCACGAGCGCAAGGCCCGGTCACAGCGAGCACCAGCTCGGCACGACCGCCGATATCGGCGCCCGCGGGCTCTACCTGGAAGCGTTCATCGGCACGCCCGAGGCCGCATGGCTGGCCGAAAACTCCTGGAAGTTCGGCTTCATCGTGAGCTACCCGGAAGGCAAGGAAGACGTGACCGGCTACGCCTACGAACCGTGGCACGTGCGCTACGTTGGCAAGGATGTCGCCGCCCGGGTGCATTCCAGCGGACTCACCCTCCGGGAGTACCTGCTGCGCTGACGCCGGTTGCCGGGCGAATCCGGTGATGCAACACTCCGGGAACACGTCCCTGAACGGACCCGGAGGAACAGCTTGGTACCCCCATCACCGACCGAAGAACTGCTGGTTGAGCATTCCGACTACATCCTCACCATCACCCTGAACCGCCCCGACCGGCTGAACGCCATCAGCGGGCCGATGCTGAGCGCCCTCTCGTCGACACTGCAGGCGGCAAACATCGACCGCGACGTGCGCGTCGTGATCCTCACCGGCGCCGGGCGTGGCTTCTGCTCCGGGCTCGACCTCAAGGACCAGGTCTCCCCGGGAGACGGCGATGGTGCGGTCCGTCCGGGCAGGGCGGCGTACCAGCTCTTCGACCTCCACAATTCGCCGCCGATCGTCATCAACCGGATGGACAAGCCGATGCTCTGCGCGCTGAATGGCGCGGCCGCCGGCTACGGGATGGACCTCGCGCTCGGATGCGATATCCGGATCGCGAGTGAGCATGCAAAGCTTGGCGCGGTGTTCGCGAAGCGAGGCGTGCTGCCGGAAAGCGGCGGCTGCTGGTACCTTCCCCGGCTCCTGGGCTGGGCGAAGGCGGCCGAGGTTGCCTTCCTGGGCGATGTGCTCGATGCGAACCGCAGCCTCGAACTGGGGCTCGTGAACAAGGTCGTGCCCCACGACCAGCTCATGGCCGAAACGCGCAGGTGGGCCACGCAGATCGCGAACAACGCCCCGCTCAGCGTGCAGTCGACCAAGCGCATGATGCGCCTCGGACAGGACGAAACCTTCGAGGCAGCGGTCGACCACATCTATCTCCAGCTGCTGCCCCTCTTCCAGAGCGACGATTTCAAGGAGGGCCTCGCCGCCTTCGCCGAGCGCCGCGAGCCGCAGTTCAAGGGGCGGTAGGCGGCGTCTCCAACCCGAGCCGGTCAAGCAACTCGGCAACTTCGCGAGCCGAACCGAGCCGCAGGAATCGCTTGCCTGCGGCTCTCGCTTCTTCCCCGGCCGCCGCGAACAGCTCCCGGTTGCGCCTGTGCCGCGAGACGTTGTAGGCGATGAGCGAGTCGTTCGGGCTCCACACCTTCAACTGGTCCCAGAAGCGCTCGTGGTTGGTGCCCCAGAGCAGCTCGCGCGACCGCCAGCGTTTCCAGGAACGGACGAGCACGCGGGCTGTGGTCACGTGCAGCGGAAAGTCGAGCCAGATGATCGTGTCGGCGAGCGGCCACGTCAGGTGCCGCGTGTGGCGGAGGTAGTTGCCCGCGCTCACCCACGCATCGCCTGAGTGAGCAGCCACCAGGCGCTCGCGGAACTCATCATCAGGCGGTTGTGTCCACCCCGGCTTCCAGAAGAGAGCATCCAGCTCGATGAACGGGCATCCCATGCGCCGGGCGAGCTCCGCGGCGAGCGTCGATTTCCACGAGCAGCTGGGCCCGGCCACGATGATCCGCCGGCCGGGCGGAAGCGGTGGTGCATCGGTTGCGCTCATCGCGTTACAACCGGTTCTTGAGGCCTTCGGGTAAATCGTCCGGGATTTCGCTCACGGGCTTTGTCGCGAGCGAGATGGTGATGTCGAAGAGGTCGCCCCACGCCGCCTCGTAGTAGTCCCCGGGCCCCTCGTCCTCGGCTTCCCACACGAGGACCACCTGGGGCATGCCCTCAGGCGCGTTCACCCAGTATTCGCCCAGCACCTGGGCGTGCGTGGGGTGCTGGAAGGTCTTCCGCCGCTCGAACGCGGCGAGACCCTGGAGCACGCTCGTCCCCGGTTTGAAGTTGAAATAGGCCACGTAGAGCGGCATGCCGGGCATTATAGCGCCGGCTGCCGGGCCCAAGGGGCAGCTTCTGGTAGACTGTGGCCCGCGCCGGGGCCGTGACCCCGCTCATCCGGGAGCTGCCGATGTATCGACGAATCCTCGCTGGCGTTGTGAGCCAGGGCAAGACCAGGGACTTCCTGGCCGCTATGCGCGAAGCCAACGAGTACCAGCTCGGGCGCGGTATCCGTGCGCGCACCGCCATCTGGGGCGCCATGACCGGTCAGAACAACTCCGTCGTCATCGCGGCGGATTTCAACACGCTCGATGACCTGGAGAAGTGGACCGACATGGCCACCGAGGATTCCCGCTTTGCCATCGTGCGCCGCGCGGTGCGCACCCACATGGTCTACGAGGATTCGAAGGTTTCGATCCACCGGCTGGCCTACCACTCGGAGGGACTCATGACCTCCGAGGATGCGACCGCGCCCCGCAAATACATGCGCGTGCTGAAGGGCGAGGTCCAGCCCGGGCACCACCGCGACTTCGTCCTCTCGGTCTCCCAGGCGCTCGATTACCAGAAGCAGCGTGGCATTGATGCCCACACCAGTGTCTGGTCGGCCATGACCGGCCACACGAGCGGTGTCTCCATCGTGGCCGAGTTCGACTCGCTCGCCGAACTGGAGAAATTCGACGAAATGGCGGTCACCGATGCCGAGTTTGGAAGGCTGCGGGCCGCCACACGCGCCTCGATGGTCTTCCTGACCAGCGAGACCCAGCTCATGCGCAACCTGATGTAGCCTGCGCTCCCTGGCCGCCACAAAGACGAGGGGCTGGTCAGAAATTGACCAGCCCCTCGTTCGTTTGCTGTTTGCGGCGAACTTGCCTAGCAGCAGGCGCGCGGCTGGCCGCTGCCGTCGCTCGTCTGGAAGCTGG
>JBBIVC010000279.1:2976-3346 GCA_037439905.1 Thermoflexus sp. | reverse complement strand
CTTCGGAACTTCGACTGCAGCAAGACCACGTCATCACGCTCGAGGCGCGGCCAGCGAGCATCGAGGGCAAGAACCAGATCAAGCAGCGCGACCTCGTGCGCAACTGCCTGCGCATGCGCCCGGACCGCATCATCGTCGGCGAGGTCCGCGGCGAGGAAGCGTTCGACATGTTGCAGGCGATGAACACGGGCCACGACGGGTCGATCTCGACGATCCACGCGAACAACCCGCGCGAGGCGCTATCGCGCCTGGAGAACATGGTGTTGATGGCCGGCATGGACCTGCCATCGCGCGCCATCCGGGAGCAGATTGCATCGGCGATTCACATCTTCATCCAGATCAGCCGCCTCCAGGATGGCTCGCGCAAGGT
>JBBIVC010000279.1:0-2958 GCA_037439905.1 Thermoflexus sp. | reverse complement strand
GGGGGACACGATTACGTTGCAGGACATTTTCCTGTTCAAGCTCGACCGTGTGGACGAGGACGGGAAGGTGCACGGCGCGATGAAGCCGACGGGTATTCGCCCCGGCTTTGTGCACAAGTTCGCGATGGCCGGTATCGAACTGCCGAACAACCTGTTCGGCACGGCGGAAGGGTGGTAGTCAGATGCTGCTGATCCTGGCAGCCCTCTGCGCGGGGGCATTCGCAACCACATTCACGCTCTGGGTGACCGCCTATGGCGGCGGTTCGGGCACGGCCGCCGCACGGCTTTCGAAGCTGCGCGAGGTTGAGCAGTCGTTGCCGCAGGAGGCGCGTGTGAGCCTTCGGCGGCGGGGGGCGGTCAACTTCGCGGGCATTACGGTGATCTCCGGGAACCTGGCGGCCAACTGGACACGGGACCTGGAGCGGGCCGGGCTGACGCTCAACGCGAAGGAGTACTTCGTGCTCCGGGTGCTGGTCTCGGTGGGACTTGCGGCGGTGTTCATGCTGCTGGTGCCGGTCCCGGCGCTGGGTCTCGTTGGCATTCCGCTCGGGTTCCTCCTGACCGGGTTCTGGCTGAAGCGCCGCATCGCCTCACGCCTTCACAAGATGGAAGCGCAGCTGGTGGAGTTCATCCAGATGCTTTCGAGCGGGCTGCGCGCGGGCTTCGGGCTGCTCCAGGCGATGGAGGCATCGGCGGAGCAGATCCCGGCTCCTCTCTCGGTCGAGATCCGGCGAACGCTTCGCGACACCGCGATGGGGGCCAGCGTGGAGCAGGCGCTCACCGCACTGAACGAGCGCGTGGGAAGCTCGGACTTCGACATCGTCATCACGGCCGTGCTGATCCAGAGGTCGGTGGGGGGGAACCTCGCCGAGATCCTGGACAACGTGGCCCACACCATGCGCGAGCGGGAGCGCATCCGCGGAGAGATCCGGACGCTCACTTCCCAGCAGCGGCTGACCGGGTATGTGATTGGCGGGATTCCGATCGGCCTGTTGATGATTTTTGGCGTCATCAGCCCGGAGTTCACCGGGACCCTGTTCACCGACCCCCTGGGGCGGATGATGCTCGGGGGAGCGGCTGTCTCGGAGGTCATCGGCTTCCTCGTCATCCAAAAGATCGTGAACATCGAGGTCTAGCGCCATGGAATTCCTTGTCGCCTTCAGCACGTTTGTGACCGTGACGCTCATGGCCTACGGCCTGATGCACAAGACGCCGGCCGACGGGGCAATGGACCTTCGCCTTGGTGGGCTGCGATATACGCGACCGAACCGGGAAGCCCTGCCCGACCCGGAGGCCGCGTTCAGCCAGCGCGTCATCCGCCCGTTGCTCCAGGGCTTGAGCCGCCGGGCGAACGGCGTGCTGCCATCGACCATCGAGGAGCGGTTGGAGCGGGCGCTGACCCAGGCCGGGATGAAGGTGAAGCCCGGGCAGTTCTTGATTGGCGTGGGCATTGCCGTCGGAGTGCTCCCCATGCTGGCAGTCCTGTATGTGGCGGCCGTCGGCGGGGACGTGAAAATGATGGCCGGGGCGTTCGGCCTGATGACGGCGCTCGGCATCTACGCTCCGCGAATCATCGTCCTGGGGCGTATCAAGCGGCGCCAAAAGGACATCTGGCGGTCGTTGCCGGACGCGTTCGACCTGATCACGGCATCGGTGGAAGCGGGCCTGGGCATCGATGCGGCGTTCACCCGCGTCATCGAGAAAGTCCGTGGGCCGTTTGCCGAGGAGCTCACCCGGACCATGCGAGAGATCCAGATGGGGCGGGCGCGCCGGGACGCGTTCGTGGACATGGCAGAACGGACTGGGGTGGACGAACTGCGCCAGCTCGTCAACGCCATCGTGCAGGCGGAAGCGATGGGCATCTCGATCGGCGGCGTGATCCGCGTTCAGACCGGGGTCATCCGCACGAAGCGGCGGCAGAAGGCCGAGGAGCAGGCATTCAAGGCGCCGATCAAGATGGTGTTCCCGCTCGTGTTCTTCATTTTCCCGGCGATCATGGTCGTCATTGGCGGCCCGGCGATCATCCAGCTCAAGGCGAACCTCTAACGAATCCACTGCGGTGCGCCGGGACGGGTGCCCCGGCGCACCCGGCAAGCTCATTTCCGGCGCTCAGTAGAACTCGTTCGCCCAGAGCAGAACGATGACGCCCCCGGCGGCGAGATAGGGGCCATAGCTGAAGACCGTGCGCCAACCGCGGCGGAGCAGGAAGACGAAGGCTGCCCCACCGGCAAGCAGCACACCGTAGAAGAGCGCCATCAGCACGCCCGGCCATCCCGTGAGGAGGCCGATGAGGACGATAAGCTTGGCATCGCCCATGCCAAAGGCGATGTCCTTCACCCCGAGCACGGCGCCGACAACCATCCCGAGCGCGACCATAGAGGCTGCGATGCCGAGGGCAACGGCCGCGCCGATCGCGATATCGCTCACGCTGCGGTCGGGCCACGCCCAGCACAACGCTGCCGCAGCGGCGATGGCGGGATAGCTGAGCCGATTGGGAATAACCCGGCGGTCGAAGTCGGTGCTGCTCAGGATGACGAGGACGAGCGAGAACGCAGCGGTGAGGGTGGCCGGGAGGGCATCGTAGTAGCCGGGCCGAAAGGCCAGCCCCCACGCAGCGCCAGTTGCGAGCACACAAAAGGCCTGGAGCGCGCGGAGCCTCAGGCCAGACGCGGGGTGGGCGCGATGTTCGGGCGAGCGGTAGAGGCGATGCTGGTGGAGCGGGACGGCCGCCCCGACGGCGGCGCCGGCAACCGCGGCGGCAAGGGAGAATGCGAGGTCCACGCCGCCGACTATCGGCCGGGCCGGTCGTAGCAGCAATCCGGCCGTGCTGCGCTGCCGGGAAGGCGCCGGTAGACTCGGTGCACTGCACCGCGGAGGGAAGAGTGAGCCAGATCGATTGGGACGCCGTTACCAGCGAGGCGGTGGGCCTGTTGCGCGAGTACCTGCGCATCGACACGT
>JBBIVC010000278.1:0-3377 GCA_037439905.1 Thermoflexus sp. | reverse complement strand
GTCACGAACGCGGACTACGCGGCCATTTCAACATTTGATGACCACGGAGCGTTGACGCGGTTCGTGTACACCGGGATTAGCGAAGAGCAGGCGCGCCGCCTTGGCGAACCGCCGCGGGGCCGGGGGCTGCTGGGGGAGTTGTGGAACCGCGACCGGCCGCTGCGGATGGCCGATGTCTCGGGGCATCCGAAGTACTCGGGATGGCCGGAAGGCCACCCGGATATGGGCGCGTTCCTCGGGGTGCCCATTCGTGCGGGCGGCCGGGCGATCGGCTCGCTGTACATGACGCGTGAGACCGGACGGGAGGAGTTCACCGCGGCGGACGAGGTGGCGGCGGCGGTGCTGGCGCTGCAGGCGAGCGTGAGCCTCGCGTATGCGATGGCGCGGGAGCGGACGGGACGGCTCTTCCTGCTGGAGGAGCGGGTGCGCATCGCGCATGACCTGCACGACGGGACGATCCAAACGCTCTATGCGCTGGGCCTGGAGTTCGACGGGCTCAGTACGAACCAGGGATTCCCGGAGGAGGTGCGCCGGTCGCTGCGGCATGGGGTGGAGCGGATCAACGAGCTGATCGCGGACATCCGGACGTACATCACGATGCTCGAGGCCGCCACACCGATCGAGCAGCCGAACCTGACGCAGGACCTGGCGTTCATCATCCGCCAGATCGTGCCACCGAATATCCCGTCGGTGGTGAACATCTCCGCGGCGGCGCTGCAGGAGCTCACGGCGCGCGAATCCGAGGATCTGCTGTACATTGCGCGCGAGGCGCTCAGCAATTCGGTGCGGCATGGCGCGCCAACAAAAATCGCGGTGGACTTGAGGCAGACACCGAGCGCGACGGTGCTGACGGTGCAGGACAACGGCGTCGGATTCGATGAGGCATCGACCCGCCGGGGCCTGGGCACCGTGACGATGCGCACGCGATGCGAGCGGCTTGGAGCGGAACTGACGATCATCCCTATCCCCGGCATGGGGACGACCGTGCGGATCGCAATCCCCCGGCGGTACGAGGAAGAGGAAGAAGATGACGAGTGAGACCATCCACGTCCTCCTGGCGGACGACCACGACCTGGTGCGCTCGGGCCTGAAGGCGGCGTTGCGCGCCTATGAAGAGTTCAGTGTGATAGGAGAAGCGCGAGACGGGCTGGAGGCGGTGCGCGAGGCAAAGCGAACCAACCCGGACCTGGTGGTGCTGGACGTGCGGATGCCGCGGCTGAACGGGATCGAGGCGTGCCGGGAGATCCGTTCGGCGTTGCCGAACACGAACGTGTTGATGCTGACTTCGTACGCGGATGAACAGGCGGTGATGGCCTCGATCGTGGCGGGGGCGAGCGGGTTCATCCTGAAGGAGGTGCAGACGCCGGACCTCATCGAGGCGATGCGGGTGGTGGGCCGCGGGGGGAAGATCCTGGACCCCACGAGCTCGGCGGCGGTGATTGAGCAGATCCGGCGCGGGAACGTGGTGAGCGAAGAAGACCGGATGGCGCAGCAGCTCAGCGAGCGCGAGCTTCGCATTTTGGAGCTGATAGCCGAGGGGATGACGAATCGCGAAATCGGGGAACAGCTGTACCTGTCGGAGAAGACGGTGAAGCACCACGTGAGCGACATCCTGAGCAAGCTCGGGCTGACCCGGCGGGTGGAGGCGGCGGGCTTTGCGATCCGGCGGGCGGCGAAACGGATGCCGGATTAGGGCGAGCGCGCGCGAGGCTACCGCACGGCGCGGGAAGCATGCTCCCGGGCCATGCGCCGCACGCTTCAGGTAGACTGCGCGGCATGAAACGTACAACCGTCGGACACGTCGAAGTCACAGCCCTCGTGGACACCGTCCAGGCATATCCCGCCTCGACGGTCTACCCGAAGGCGGACCTTTCGCCGTACGGGCGGCACCTGGACTCCGAAGGCAGGGTGCCGCTCAATTTCGGCTCGTTCCTGGTGAGGGATGGGGCGCTGCTGCTCCTCGTGGATACTGGCTGGGGGCCGGAGCACAACGGGCGGCTGCTTGCGGAGCTGGCGGAGGCCGGGGTGAAACCGGCCGAGGTGACGCACGTGCTCTTCACGCATCTGCACGGCGACCACACGGGGTGGAACTTCGACCGGGCGACGGGAAAGGTGGCCTTCCCCGGGGCGAAGTTCCTGGTGCCGAAGCGCGACTGGGAGCACTACGGGGCAAGCGCGGCTGTGCCGCCCGCACGCTCCAATGAGTCGTTCGAGCGGGATGTCCGGCCGCTTGAGGCGCTGGGTGTGATGGAGCTGGTGGAAGGGGAGCGTGCCCTCTCGGCGGCACTCACGGCCATCCCGACGCCGGGGCATACGCCGGGCCACACGAGCGTGGTCATCACCTCGGGTGGAGAGCGCGGGTTCATCCTTGGCGACGTGGTGATCTCGGCGATCGATGCGGAAGACCCGGAAATTGATTCGATATTCGACTGGGATAGCGGCATCGCCCGGGAGACACGGAAGCGAACCGTCGAGCGGCTGATCGCCGATGGGTCGATCGTGGGGGCGAGCCACCTGCCGGCGCCGGGGCTGGGGCGGTTTGTGCGGGAGGGGCAGCGGCAGTGGTGGCAGGCGCTGTAGGGCTTTAAGCTGCCGTTTCCGCTTCGAAAAACTGGCTTCGGAACCCCTCTCCTGATAAACTGTGAAGGTAAGCGAACGAATTGCCTCATCCCGCTCCCGGGAGGGCAAGGCGCGCCAGGATAGCTCTTTCGACCATGACCACACAGGCAACGTCGTCTACCTATACCGCCGAGAACATCCAGGTCCTGGAGGGGCTCGAAGCGGTCCGGCGCCGGCCGGGCATGTACATCGGGACGACCGACAAGGCAGGCCTCCACCACCTCATCAAGGAGCTCGTCGACAACGCGGTCGACGAGGCGATGGCGGGGTTCTGCGACCGCATCGAGGTCATCTTCCACGCCAACGGCTGGTGCACGGTTATCGATAACGGGCGCGGGATTCCCGTGGACGTGCAAAAGCAGACCGGCAAGAGCGCGGTGGAGACGGTGCTGACGGTGCTCCACGCCGGGGGCAAGTTCGGCGGGGGCGGGTACAAGGTCTCGGGCGGACTGCACGGCGTGGGCGCCAGCGTGGTGAACGCGCTTTCCGAGCAGATGTGGGTGGAAGTGGTGCCGGACCCGGACGTGCAGGGGGCGGACAAGGCGGGGAAGGTGTACCGGCAGGAGTTTGCGCGGGGCGTGCCGCTCGGGGAGCTGGTGCCGCGCAAGCTGACGGAGCCGCGGCCAACCGGTTCGACCATCAGCTTCAAGCCTGATGCCGCGATTTTCGAGAGCGTGGACTTCGACTTCAAGATCGAAGCCGATCGGCTGCGGATGTATGCCTTCCTGACGAAGAAGGTGTGGTTCCGCCTGTTCGAT
>JBBIVC010000277.1:0-3444 GCA_037439905.1 Thermoflexus sp. | reverse complement strand
GCAGGTGACGGTTTCCGCGTACCACGCTTTCGGCGCCCTCGGTCCCTACGGCCGGGGGCGTCGTCATCTATGGGCCTCGGGGGCGAGCGGCTCGCCGGCCGCCACGCGAAACAGCGCCTCGGCCATGCGGTCGAACGTGCCGCCGGGCAGCAGCGCCTTCTCCGCCTTGGACAGGTCCGACGGGTGGATACCGATGGCGCGCGCCAGTTCCTGGCCTTCGATGCCAAGGGTCCGCCGCATAACAGGCAACCGCCGGATGTTGACGGGAACGTCTGCGATCGTGCTCAGCATAGCCGCCGCTCCCGGCCCATTCGGGCCTTGCGGTGATCCGTTCCGGCGGCTAGAATGCCGAGCAGGTACTAGCCCAGCCTAGCCGCTGGATTTCCGAGCGCCCGGTGTTTGCCCACCGGGCGCTTGCCATTATAGCACAGCGAACCGCCACTCTATCCAGCCTGTCAAGCTGGTTCGGTGGCGTTCCTCGTAACTTCTCAGAGGGCCTTTCGCGTTACATTCCTCCTCGCGTGCCGCGGCCTCTTTCGCGATCCGGCTTCTGCTCCGGGGGATCTTCGGTGCGAAGCGACCCGACAGGCGCTGTCGCAGGTACGTCTCGGGCGCAAGCCGGTGGTCAGGAGCCACCGCTCACAGTTGGCGCACTTGCGCAGGTGAGCCCACCCTTGCAGCACACCCCAGAGCTGCACCACCGGCAGGTCGTCATAGCCGCACCAGACTCCAACCTCGCGCTGCTCCGGTGGCGCGAAGTGCAGGTGAAGCCGCTCCGGCTCTACGGCGTGGCTCAGCAGATAGCGCACCACGGGCCACTCGGGAGCCGTCGGCTCCCGGATAGGGCGATGCGCCTTGTTGTCCGACCAAACTTCCCGGTTGGCCTCAAATAACAGCTTCGCCGCGTGTTCCAGGAGGCGCCACTTGGCGGCCAGCTCTTCGGCCCAGTAGGGCCACGGCATGGTTCTGTCGCTGCTGGTGAGCCAATCCACGTGAGGGGTGCAGGTGAAGAGGCCGTCGGCCTCCTTGGTCACGTAGCGCGTCCAATCCCATACGCCAGGCAGTCGAGCAGGTTTGCTCTCTACCGTCTTCGTGGCTTCGAGCAGGCGCTCGCCCATATGTGCCTCTCGCGTATCCGTTCGAGGGGGTGTGAAGAGATCGGCGAGCCCGACGCCCTGCCATTGAAGGGCGTTCGAGTGCAGAAACGTGGCTACCCAGACGGCCTGTTGCGGTGTCGCCTCCCGCGCGACGTTCAGGGCGAGGTTGGTTCGGTTCATGCGTGGGGCCCAGACGCCCTTGCGCTTGCGAAGCCACGTGCGCCGGACGTAGGCAGCGGCCTCCTCGGCCTCCTCGGCCGGCATGGGGCTTCCCCGGTCGTTGCACCAATGCGGCTCGCGCCAGAGCTGGGCTTCCCGATCCCAGAAGAGGGCCATGCCGGTGAAGGCCGCCACGGCTCTGTCGGGCTGGGGGTGCCACCAGACGGATTCAGATCGCCACCACAGGGGCCAAAGCTCCGCAGAGGTGGGGTGGTGGGGGTAGGTCGGGCACGCGGCCGGCATGGGGGGCTTCTGGGGTACGGTGGCGCGTTGGCCTGTGGGGGTGACGATGATCAGCTCGCCCTTGGCGGCGCCGACGAGACAGTCGGGCTCGAGACGGCCCGCGCATACTCCGTCACACCAGGCCAGTACGCCTCCATCGCCGCTTCGTATTCCAGAGGGCGACAAGCCTCTTTCCGTGCTTCGACCGGCAGGTCGGCTCGCTCCGCGATCTCGCGGAGCAAGGAGCGCACGCAGGCGGCGGGCGGGTCTTCGTCGCAGGCGACGCCCCACTCGCGCAGTTGACGCACTAGCGAGGGGCGATCCCAGCTCACCCTTCGACTCCCGGCAAGGTCGCCTGCTCGCCGCCGACCGTGGTTTCCAGCGCGGCCAGGCCACGCAGGAGCGCCACGCGGTACACGTCCGAGCGGGTCACGCTCGGCAGGGTGGCCAGCTCCGGCAGTCGGCCAACGCGCGGCACCAGGGCCTCGGCCCGGTCAACGAGGGCGGCCGGCAGGCGCAGGGTGACGCTCTGCATTGGATCACGCGCGGGCACGGGCCTCACCTCCTCCGAGCTGGCGGCCAGGGCGGCCAGCTCCTCCTCCGTCGGGTCGCCGGCGAAGAAGCGCGCGGTGCGCTCCCGCAGGCG
The DNA here is from genome assembly GCA_037439905.1 of Thermoflexus sp. Lineage (GTDB taxonomy): Bacteria > Chloroflexota > Dehalococcoidia > Tepidiformales > Tepidiformaceae > Amarobacter. The sequence goes on along the minus strand of JBBIVC010000277.1, from coordinate 1,260 downwards.
CGGGTTGTCGGCCAGCAGACGGCGCAGGTCGGCCTTGGCCTCCGCCACGGCGGCCAGGTCAACCGGCTTCGTGGGTCGGCGGCTCACGCGGCCTGCTCGGCGGCCAGGAGCCGCTTCACCGTCTCCGCGTGCCACTGGCCACCGTGGCGCGGCAGGTAGCCCTCGGCGGCCAGGCCCTCGCCGATCTTCCGCAGGCTCAGGCCCTCCTGGCGCAGGCGGCGGGCGGCGCCGATTACGGCCTGCTCGGCGGCCTCCGGCTCGAGATGCACGCCGTCGGCGGCGAGCTGCCAGCCGTAAGGGACCTCGCCGCCGCAGAACTCGCGCAGGGCGGCCTTCCGCTGCATCGCGCAGGCGGTCCGCTCGGCGATCTGATCCCGCTCGAACTCGGCCAGAACGGCCAGCATTCGGAACACCATCTTCCCGGCCGCGGTGGTGGTATCGATGCGCTCGGACAGGCTCACCAGGTCGGCGCCGGCGCGGTCAAGCCGCTCGCTGATCGCGATCGCGTCCTTCGTGGACCGGGCCAACCGCGAGAGGCTGTAGACCACGAGGGCGGCCTTCCCGGCGCAGGCGGCGTCAAGGGCGGCCTGCAAGCCGGGCCGGTTGTCGGCGCGGGAGCCGGACAGGCCGGCGTCCACGTGAACGGTCACCAGCTCGGCGCCGTTGAGGTCGGCCCAGGCCCGGAGCTTGGCCTCCTGCGCGTCAAGGCTCACGCCCTCGCTGGCCTGCTCTTCGGTCGAAACCCGGACGTACCCGATGGCCTTCATCGCCCTCGCTCCCGTACCCGTAGTGTATGACGGAGCGATTGCGCTGTCAAGGGGTCCGACCGGATTTCTGTCAAGGCGGGTTCCCGCTGTGACAACCCGCCCGCCGTCAAGGCTTGGCAAGCGGGGCGCTTGACGTGGACAATCCCGATGTAGCACAACCTGGCCAGCAGGGGCGCGCGATGATCACTTGGCCTTGCCCGAACTGCGGCGAGAAGCTGACGGTCAGCGAGGGCCACGGCGGGCGGACCTTCGTCTGCCCGCTCTGCGGCACCGAGTCGGGCATTCCACGAGACTACTCGGCGATTGAGCAGAAGGTCGCCCAACAACGCGAGGCCGAGCAGGCGGCCCGCGAACAGCGCCACGCCGAGCGCGACGCGCGCCTGGCCGCGGCCCAGGCTCCCTCCCCAGCGGTGGTAGCCCGCGTCGCCGAGCTAGAGACCCTGCAGCAGCAGCGCGGCCTGAGCACGGAGGAGCTGGCCGAGCTGGCGCGTCA
>JBBIVC010000276.1:0-3448 GCA_037439905.1 Thermoflexus sp. | reverse complement strand
CCTGGTGCTCGATGGAAACGTGCACACGCCGATCGCGAGCCTTGGGCCAGAGGTGGCCGAGCGCACGATCACCCTGATGGCGCCGAGCAAGACGTTCAACCTGGCGGGCCTGAAGGCGGCCGTGGCCATCATCCCGAACGGGGAGTTGCGCGCCCGGTACGAGGCGGCCAGGGGCGGGATGGTGAGCGCGGTGAACATCCTCGGCTATGCGGCGATGACCGCCGCCTACCGCGACTGCGATGACTGGCTCGAGGCGCTCACCAGGTACCTCACCGCCAACCGCGACTACCTGGTGTCGTTCGTGCGGGAACGGCTGCCTGGCATCTCGGTCTATCCTCCAGAGGGCACGTACCTGGCCTGGCTCGATTGCAACGCGCTTGGATTGCCCGGCAACGACGCGTGCGGCTGGTTCCTGGGGAACGCGCGTGTGGCCTTCGGCGATGGGAAGACGTTTGGCCCCACGGGCGAGGGCTTCGTGCGGATGAATTTCGGGTGTCCACGGCCGTTGCTGGAGGAGGGGCTGGAGCGGATGGCGCGGGCGCTGGAAGGGCGGTAGCGCCGGCGCGGGAGCCGCCTGCCCCGGGCAGTCCGAGGGCAATCGTCAACAGACCAGCAGCTCGCGGACGCGCGAGATCGCGGCGGCCGGGACCCCCCGGCTCGTGAAGAACCGCTCCGCCCCGCCATGGTGCTGGCGGAGGAGGTCGATGAACCCCGCCATGCGCTCGGGCGGGGTGGCAAGCCGCGCGCGGATCTCGTCCTCGGTGCCTTCGAGCTGGCGGCCGCTGGCGCGCAGGTAGGCGATCAGGCGGCCGATGCTCGCGTCGCTCAGGCCATATTCGTGGGCGATATCGTCGTCGTGACAGCCGAGGACGTCCATGACCATGCCGAGCAACACACCGGTGCGGTCCTTGCCCGCGGTGCAGTGGACGAGGATGGGGTAGTTCGCTTCATCGGCGAAGAGTTCGAAGGCCCGGGCCAGCCGGCCGCCGCCGATCTGCAGGTAGTGGAAGTACCGGCGAGGCGAAGGGCCGGGGCCGTAGAGCCCATTGAGCTCGGCGATGAGCTCTTCCTGGGGCTGTGATTCGGAGAAGATGGACAGGCGAATCACGCGGTCCGACAGGGGGTGGGCGCCGGGCGTCCCGGCGAGCTCGTCGGGGTGGCGGAGGTCGAGGATGGTGCGGATGCCGAGCTCGCGGGAGAGCAGGGCTTCGTCGGCGGGAGTCATCAACTCGAGCGCGCCGGAGCGGAAGACGCGGCCCCGGCGGATGACTCCGCCGGACCGGACGGGATAGGGGCCGAGTTCGCGGAAGTTGTGGATGCCTTCGGGTTCGTACTGCACGTGGGAACTGTAACGGAGGTCGCGGCTTGGAGGGTTATCGGTGAGGTTACCTCCGGAGCAGGCCATCGAACGCGAGAGAGATACACCCCGGCGCCGTCGCCAGACCGGGGCGGCATGGATTGCAACCCCTCCACCAGGCGCCGCCGCCGGAGGGAGCGAGGGTCGGCGGCGCCGTGGTGAGCGGGGGCTCGGGTCAACGCGGGTTGCGGGACCCGCGATGCCTCCCGTGGGGCGGGCGAGAATGCGGCTCTCCGGAGCCGCCGGCCGGGCCGCACGAGGGATTGCCCGGTCCTGCGCTGGCGCGTCGCCCACGTTCCCCATGCTGCGGATTCGCCGGGCGGTCCGCCATGGTCACAGGTCCCTGATGAGCGCGGCCAGTGGACCGCGGACCACTGAATGCGGCTGCCGGAGCGGCGCGGGAATACCCCGGGCGGGTTGACCATGCCAATACACTCCTGCCTATGCGGTATGCCGCGTTTCTCCGCGCCATCAACGTCGGCCGCACCAACCGCGTGCAGATGGCCAGCCTTCGTGAGCTGTGCCTCGGCCTGGGGTTCGAACAGGTGGCGACGTACTTGCAATCGGGCAACCTGGTGTTCGATGCGGAAGAGGAAGAGCACGCCGTAGCGGCGAAGCTCGAAGCCGGGCTGGCGCGCGCCGGGCTGAAGCGGACGCACCCCGTGGTGCGCGCCAGGGAGGAGCTGCGGGCGCTCACGCAGTCGCGGCCGTTCAGCGGGTATGAAGGGCCCGAGACCAGGCAGTTCGTCACGCTCTTTCGCGATCGCCTTCCCGATGGAGCGGCGACTTTCGTCTCGGGCCACGGGTTCGAAATCACGGGAGTGCGTGAGCGGGAGGTGTTCTGGGTGGTGGAAGCCGGGAGGGAGCGCGGGGTTGATGTGAACGGGATGCTGGAGAAGAAGCTCCGGATGCCGGGGACAACGCGCTACTGGCACGTCGTGGAAGCGGTCGCGGCGCTGTAGGGTGGCGCCTCTGTGACGCCGTTCACAGTGGCGCGAAGGGCGGGAACCTGGGGGCTGGCCGCAGCGTCTTGCAGGATGAAGGCGCTGACGCGCGCCAACTCCTGCTGGATGCGTACGATGACGATTCGCAAGCTGCTGCCCGTGATTCTGCTGATGCTCCCCGTACTGGCGGCTTGCTCCAGCAACCCGCCCATGCCCACGCCATCGCCCACAGCGCAAGGTACGCCCGAACCTCTTTCCCCCGATGAGGAAGCTGCCCTGCATGCCGCCCGGGCCTTCCTTGTCGCCTGGGAGGCTCGCGATGCGTCCGCGCTTACCGCGCTGCTCTCCGGCCGATGGCTCGAAGGGAGCGGCAGAGAATGGGTGGAGACGTTTGGTGGGACCGTGACGCTGAAGGCCATCGGCCTTCGCATCGACCGAAGCAGGCCGGCAGCACCCGGAGCAGTGCTGTTTGGCGTCGAGCTTGAGGTAACACCGGCCGGCGCAAACACCCCCTGGAACAGCGGGGTGAACTCCCGCGTCATCCAGGTCGAGCGGGAAGGCGGGACCTGGAAGGTCGCCGGTGTCGGCGGCTGACGCTCAGACTGGCTCGAGCGGACGGTGGGGGAGGGGCGGCAGTTGGACGCGAATGGCATCGCCGGGGCGCACCTCCCCGCCGGTGACGACGATCGCCATGACGCCGGCCTTCCGCACCAGGTTCCCCTGCTCGTCACGGTCGAGGACCGCTGCCATGAGTCCGGCTTGGAAGCCATCGAGCTGGGCGCAGGGGTTGCGCAAGCCGGTGATCTCGATCACCGCTGTGGTACCCAACTGCAGGCGTGCGCCAGTGGGCAGACCGAGGAGATCGATCCCGGAAGTCGTGACGTTTTCCCCCATGTCGCCGGGGGCGACGCTGAACCCGGCCGCGCGCAGCTCGCCTCCCAGACTCTCGACAGTGCGCCGCAGAGCCGCGTGTGACAGCGGCGCCGCCGCCCTGCCCAACTCCTACCCCTCCGGGAACGACACCAGCGAAGTCGTGCTCTGGATTCCGGGGATAGCGCGGATCTTCGTGCTCAGGATCGGCGGCACGTCCAACTGTCGCGTGGAGCCGGGATCACCCAACGAACTCGCGTGTGATGGAGAGCCCCGG
>JBBIVC010000275.1:244-3450 GCA_037439905.1 Thermoflexus sp. | reverse complement strand
CCACGCCGGTGCGCCCCTCCCCTCCCCCGCCGCCACCCGGTCACCGGAGACCCTCTCGACGGCTCCCCGGCCGCTCCCCGCCGCGGCCGCCACACCTCCACCGCACCGCGATGCCACGGCCGCTGCCGAAGCACCGCGCCGCCGGCGCTCGCGGGGGGGCCGCAAGCGCCGCGGCACCTCCGCAGCCTTACCCGGAGCGCCCGTAGCGGCCCAAGGAGCGTTCCTCCCTCCCCCGCTTGTCCCGCTATCCGATTCGTTCCGCGAACTCGGGGTCGATGAGACCGGGCTCGCCGCAATCGCCGCCCTCGGCTTCACCGACCCGACGCCCATCCAGCGCGAAGCCCTCCCCATCCTCCTCGAAGGCGAGGATGTCGTCGGCCTCGCCCAGACCGGCACCGGCAAGACCATCGCCTTCGGCCTCCCACTCGCCCGCTCAATCGACACCGCGCGGCGCGACGTCCAGGCGATTGTCCTCGTTCCCACGCGCGAGCTCGCCAACCAGGTCCGCGAGGTGATGGAGCACCTGGGCAGGTTCTACGGCTTTACCACGGTTGGCCTCGTCGGTGGCAGCCGCGTCAAGACCGATATCGATCGCCTGCACCAGGGCGGCCATGTCGTTGTCGGCACACCCGGCCGGGTCATCGATCACCTCAAGCGCGGCACGCTCAAGCTTGGCGCCGTCCACTTCGTTGTCCTCGATGAGGCGGACCAGATGCTCGATATCGGCTTCGCGCGCGACATCGACTACATCCTCCGCTCCGTGCCCAGGGCCCGCCAGACGGCGCTCTTCAGCGCTACCATGCCTGAAAGCATCGGCCGGCTGGTGTACCGCCATATGCGCCGCGCCAACCGGGTGGCCGTCGACCCGGAACAACGCACCGCCGAGGGCGTGGAGCAGTTCTTCTGCGAGGTCTCCGAACGCGACAAGCTCGCGGCCCTGCGCTACATCTACGAAGAGCGCGGCCTCGGACGCTCCCTCATCTTCCGGAACACCAAGATCGGGGTGGACCGCCTCACCGAGCAGCTCCAGGCGGCAGGCGTCGGCGCACGCGCCATCCACGGCGACCTGCGCCAGTCCCAGCGCGACCGCGTGATGGCCGACTTCCGTTCCGGCGCGCTCGAATTCCTCGTCGCCACCAATGTGGCCGCGCGCGGGCTCGATATTCCCGACATCGAACACGTCATCAACTACGACGTCCCCCAGAACCCGGAGGAGTACATCCACCGCATTGGTCGTACCGCGCGCGCCGGCCGGCGGGGCTCCTCGTACACCTTCGTCGGCGAATGGGACCTCGACGCCTGGGATGCCATCGTCCGCGAAGTGGGCGAGGAAAACCTGACCCACCTCAAGCTCCCCGCCCGCTGGGACTAACCCCGGCGACCAGGTCGGCTGGCTGCCACCGGTCCTGGCCTTCCGCGTCGCGCCGCCTCCCGGCGGCAATCGGCAATCGGCAATTCCGCGTCCTTCGAACTTCGCAATTCGAACTTACGCGACCTGGTTCCTCAGCACGCCGACGCCCGTGACTTCGATTTCGATGACGTCGCCGCTCTTGATCGCCGGCGGCGAGCCAGGCGTGCCCGTGTAAATGATGTCGCCGGGGACGAGCGTCATCACCGCGCTGACATACCGCACGATCTCCGGGATGTCGCGGATGAGCTCGGTCGAGTGCCCGCGCTGGACCTCTGCGCCGTTGACGCGCGTCACCACCTCGAGCGCGTCGTGGGGCATGGTTGTCGCAATCGTCGGGCCGAACACCCCAAAGGTGTCGCTGCCCTTCGCCCGCCACCACTGTCCGTCCTTCTGTTGCCACTCGCGCGCCGAAACGTCGTTCCCGGCGGTATAGCCGAAGATGCCCGCCTGGGCTTCGGCCCGGGTCGCGTTCTTCAGCTTCCGGCCGATGACGATGACAATCTCGCCCTCGGGGTCCACCCGTCCGCAGCCCTCCGGGAGCACGATGGCATCGCCCGGCCCGGCGATGCTCGAGAGCGGCTTGAAGAACAGCGTCGGCGGGTCTGGCGCGGGCCGCCCCTGCAAATGGCTCGAGTAGTTCAAACCCACGCACACGATCGAGCGGGGCTGGCACGGTGGCAGCAGCCTCACGGCTTCGAGAGCGACCGTCTCGCCCGTCGGTTTCGGGCCGTCCCAGATGGGCTCGGCGACCACGCGGATGGTGCCGTCCTCGAGCATGCCGGTGCCCGTCCTCCCGTCCTGCCGTTCGAAGCGTACGAAGTTCGCCATGCCTGCACCCCCGGGTCGTCTTGCGGGGAGTCTACTGGAACCGCGAGTCCTGGGGCGGCTCGCGCCAGCCCCGCGGCGGGGTTGACTGGCCGCGTATGCTCTCGCCCCATGGACCTCGCGCTCCGCACCGATGCGAACTACTACGATTCGTGGCGCGCCTTTGCTCGGCTGATGGAGGGCGGGGCAGTCCGCGAGGACGACGGACTGTTGCTCACCGACCTGGGGCTGGGCGTCCAGCACCTCAACATCGCGTTTGTCACCCGGCCCCTCCAAAAACCCGTCGAGCAGGTCGGCCGCGCCATCGAGTTTTTCGCGGAGCGTGGCGCGCCGTTTGTCGTGCGCATCCGCGAAGGGCTCGACCCCGCCGCTGAAGCCGCCTGTGAACAGCTGGGCATGCCCTATTCCGATACCGTGCCGGGCATGGCATCGATGGCGCTGACCGCTCCGCCCCTGCCTGCTGGCCTGGCCATCCAGCGGGTCGCCGCTCCCCGGGAGCTGGCAGCGTTCTCCCGCGTCGTGGCGCACGCCTTCGGACTTCCGTTGCGGTTGGCCGAAGGGCTCTTCCCCCCGGCGATCCTCCTCGAACCTGGCATCGAGCTGTTCCTGGGGACGGCTGGCGACGAGCCGGTCGCCACCGCGACCCTGGTTCGCTCCGGCGGTGTCGCGGGTGTCTACAACGTGGCGACGCTTCCCGGGCACCGCCGGCGCGGCTATGGCGAGGCGCTAACCTGGCAGGCCGTCTCCGCCGGCGCGGCGCGCGGCTGCGACATGGCCGCGCTCCAGGCGTCGGAGATGGGCCGGCCAGTCTACGAGCGCATGGGTTTCAAACTCGTCTCGCCCTACCGGACCTTTCACCTGCCCGGCGATTAGCCACCCGCCCCCCGGCGCACTTCGCACCACGCCCTCCGGTAGAATCGATTCCAAAACCACAGCCCGAGGTGCCCCATGGACCAACAAGCCGCCGCAG
>JBBIVC010000275.1:0-234 GCA_037439905.1 Thermoflexus sp. | reverse complement strand
TGCCTCCCGCTGCGCAGCAACACCGTCCGCATCCCAAGCAGCCGGGCGGGGGCGATGTCGTTGTCGACCCGGTCGCCGACCATGATGCACTCGCCGGGTTCGACCCCGAGGTCCTCGCAGGCGCGTAGGAAGAGGCGGACATCGGGCTTGCGGAAGCCGTGATGCCCGGAGACTTCCCGGTGGCCGAAGTACTGGCCGATGCCATGGCGGTCGAGCTCGTCGATGGCGCGAGCG
>JBBIVC010000274.1:0-3477 GCA_037439905.1 Thermoflexus sp. | reverse complement strand
CCGGGCTCGACGGCTGGTAGCTGGCGCGGGCGAATGCGATGACCCAGACCTCGCGGGCGCCGGCATCGCGCAGGACCAGGGCGCATTCCTGCGCGGTGGCGCCAGTGGTGACCACATCGTCGACAAGCGCGACACGGCACCCGGCGAGGCCCGGGCCCGAGTAAGCGAACGCGCCGGCGACGTTGGACCGCCGTTCGGCCAGGCGCTGGCCCACCTGGCGCTCGGTGCGGCGGACACGCACGAGCCCGGGCGAGGGCGAGGGGAGGGCACTTGCGCGCAGGAGCAGCTCAGACTGGTTGAAGCCGCGCTCGCGGAGGCGCGAGCGATGGAGGGGCACGGCGAAGCACGCATCGAAGGCGGTATCGGTGAGCGCTTCTTTCAACAGCCGGCCCATCACCGGCGCGAGCGCGCGGTAGTAGCGGTACTTGAGGTCGTGGACGAGCCTTCGCGCGGGACCGGTCATTTCGAAGGCAGCACGGACGCCAGCGATGTGCTGAAGGTGGAAGCAGCGCGGACAGAAGCCGGCGCCCTCCCAGCGGGCGGAGCAATGTCCGCATCGGCCCGGGCCCGTGGCGGGTTCGAGGGAGGATTCGCAGGCGTTGCAGAGCGCGGTATCGAACGCCCCGCACCCGGCGCAGCGGAGGGGAAAGAGGAGGTCGACGGCGGCGGTGACAAGCCGGCGCGACATGGCGGGAAGTGTACGGGAAGGCGACCGGGAGGTGTTTGTCCCTACAATGGAGGGGTGAACGTAACCGTGCTGCTCTTCGCTTCGGTGGCGGACCGCGCAGGGACGCGGCGGCTGGAGCTGCCGCACCGGGACGGCGACACCGTGGGCGCCATCCGCGACCGGGTGATCGAACGGTTTCCCCAGCTCGCGGATGCTATCCCGACCTTGATGTACGCGATCGACGAGGAGTACGCGCGGGAAACCGACGCCGTTCCCGCGGGCGCGACGGTCGCGCTTATCCCGCCAGTTTCTGGAGGCTGACCGGTGCTGATTCGAGTGACTCCCGACGAGCTCAACCCCGGGGAGGCCATTGCAGCAGTGGCTTCTCCGGCGGCCGGCGCCATCAACGTGTTCCTCGGCGTCGTCCGCGATAACAACCTGGGGCGCAAGGTGCAGTACCTGGAGTACGACGCCTACCCATCGATGGCCGAGAAGGTGATGCGGGAGCTCGCCGGGGAGGCGAAAGAGCGCTTTGGCCTGGAGGAGTGCGCGGTGCTGCACCGGACCGGCCGGCTGGAGATTGGCGAGACGAGCCTGTTGATCGCGGTGAGTTGCGGCCACCGGGCCGAGTCGTTCGAGGCGGGACACTGGCTGGTGAACGAAATCAAGAAGAAGGTGCCGGTGTGGAAGAAGGAAGTGTGGGAGGACGGGGAGGCGTGGATCGAGGGCCCGGAATCGCTGGGGATGCAGCAGGCTCCGGCGACCATGCGCTAGGCGCACGATGAACGGGGGAAACAGCCATCCGCACGCGTTCAGCCGCTACTGCATGCATTGCGGGCAGCGGCTCACTTCGGCGGTGCCGGAGGGCGACAACAAGCGCCGCATGGTGTGCCTGGACTGCGGGTTCATTCACTACCTGAACCCGCGCCCGGTCGCCGGGGCCATCCCGGTGCGCGAAGATGGCAGCATTCTCCTGGTGCGACGCAGCATCGAGCCTCGCTCCGGATTCTGGGTATTCCCCGGTGGCTACATGGACCTGGGGGAGACGGCCGAGGAGGCAGCGGCCCGGGAGACACGCGAAGAGGCGAGGCTGGAGGTGGCGAACCTGGAGCTTGTGGGCGTCTTCACGCGCACGGGGCCGGGCATCGTGGTGATCGTCTACGAGGGGATGGCGCTGGGCGAGGGCGAACCCGGGCATGAAACGAGCGAGGTGCGCTGGTTCCGGCCAGCGGAGATCCCGTGGGAGCAGCTGGCGTTCGACAGCACGGAATGGGCGCTGCGGCGCTGGGCGGCCCGGCGCGGGATCTAGAGGGCAGCCTCGTTCAGGCGAGGTAGCCTGCCAGGTCGCGCGTGGAGATCGACGATTCGACGTAGGCGAACGTGCCGTGGTCGCGGACCTCGTTGATCGCGGACAGGAACCCCGTGATGGCCGCTTTGTAGAGCGAGGTTGCCAGGCTGATGCGCTTGACGCCGGCTGCTGAGAGCTCGGCGACCGTGAATGAGCGGCCGGGGATGCCAACCATGAAGTTCACCGGCTTCGAGACGGACCGGCAGACCGTGCGAACGGCTTCGATATCTGGCAGGCCGGGAGCGAAGAGGACATCGGCGCCGGCCTTTTCGAACGCCTGGAGGCGGTGCACGACATCCTGGAGGTTGGCGTGGCCCCGGAGGAAGCCCTCGGTGCGGGCGGCGAGGAGGAACGGAAACGGCAGGGAGCGGGCGACGCTGGCGGCCGCGGCGACGCGTTCGACGGCGAGGTCGAAGTCGAAGAGCGGGTGTTCGGGGCGGCCGGTGGCGTCTTCGATGGACCCGCCGACCAGGCCGGCCGCGGCCGCGAGGCGGATGGTCTCGGCCGCTTCCGCCGGGTCATCGGCGAAGCAGTTTTCGAGGTCGGCGGCGACGGGGAGGCCGGTATTCTCGACGATGAGGGTAGCGTGGGAGAGGGCCTCTTCGCGTGAGACGGCGCCATCGCGGCGTCCGAGGGTGGCGGCGCAGGCACCGCTGGAGGTCGCGAGGGCAGGGAAGCCCATGGCCTCGAGGATGCGGGCCGAGGCGCCGTCCCACGGATTCGGGATGATGAACGTCCCGGGCGCTTCGTGGAGTTCGCGGAAGCGTTCGGCTTTTTCACGTTGCGTTGGCATGGGGCACCTTCGCCAGGGGATGTTGTGATCGTGCCAGCAAGCGACCAGCGCCGTCTCGAACCAGTGCACCGGTTTGTCACGGGGCCACCCGCGGCGAGCGGGGTCAATCCAGCCGGGCGATCTCGACGAAGCCGCGGCCGTTGTTCAGGAGGAGCATCGAAGGCTGGCGGCCTTCAGGAATCTGAAAGCTGACCCAGCCGGTGCGCGTCTCGCCCCGGGCGAGCTGGCCGGAACCGAAATTGGGCTCGGAGTTGGTGATTGCCCAGGAGTGCTCGTCGCCAGCGCTATCGCGGATGCGGAACAGGCCGAAGCTGTAGCGGGCGGGCCCGCCGGTAGCTTCCTGCTGCACGAGCACGGCGATGCGGCGCATGCCCGGGTTCGTCACGAAGAAGCCGGGTGGTTCGGGGTCGATGATTTCGAGGACAGTGTAGGTGGAGTCGCCCAGGGTGATGGGCTGCCCGATGGCAACCGGGGTGGCAGACCCGGGGACAGGAGTGGCCCCGCCCGGGCGGGGAGTGGCCGCACCCGGCGCGGTGGCGGTGAGGGTCCGGGCGGCGGCGGTGAGGGTGGCGCGCGCATCCTGCATGCCGGGATCCGCGGACCCGGCCGGGGTTGCGGCGCGGTCGCCCGTGCGGGCGCCGGTGGAAAGCCTGGGCGCATCGGCGCTGA